>NZ_JAGHFM010000275.1 GCF_017888745.1 Terrisporobacter sp.
AGATAGAACTTATGCTTATGAAATTTTGAGAGGCGATAAAAAGCCTAGCAGAGATAAAATCTTACAACTTTGTATAGGTGCTAATTTCACTTTAGAAGAAAGTATTAAGGCTTTAAAAATTGGTAATGCATGAGAATTGTATGCCAAGGTTAAAAAAGATAGTATTATTATTTTTGGCATAAATAATAATTTAAGTATAATGCAAATTAATGAATTACTATTCTCTTATCAATTACCTTTATTAGGAGAAGAGTAATTATTTTACTTATTTAAGAAATCATGATTATAAATTATCAACAAACAAGGTAATTTATGTCCTTTATTGTATAAAAAAAGTGTATGGAATTTTTATCCCATACACTTTTTATTGAAGTATATTTATTTAACAAATTTAAACTTAGACTCTAATTTAATTCCAGCTTTCTCTCTGATCTTTTCAGCTTGAAGCTTAACTTTTTCTAGTAATTCAGCTTCATCTAAAACAACTATTTCTCTTTCTTTCATTAGCCATTTACCATTACATATAGTTGACTCCACATTTTGACTAGTCATTGAATAAACTATATTTCCTATTGGATTATGCATTGGTAATGAGTGAATGTCATTTCCATTTAAGATTATCATGTCAGCTTTTTTGCCTACTTCTAAACTTCCTATTACATCATCCATAAGAGCACATTTAGCTCCATTTAAAGTAGCCATTTCTAATATTTGTTCAGCATATAGTACTTCTGGATTTAAAGTTCTTCCTTTATGTATTAAAGAAGTCAAGTACATATCTCTCATCATATCCATTCTGTTATTAGAAGGAGCCCCATCGGTACCTATAGATACTGGTATTCCTTTGTGTAACATTTCTGGGATAGATGCAAATCCAAGAACAACTTTCATGGCTGCAGCTGGGTTATGAGAAACTTTTACGTTATTTAATCTAAATAAATCAAGTTCTCTGTTAGTTAACCAAACAGTATGAACAGCCAATAAGTTTGGACCTAATACTCCAAGCTCATTTAAGTGCTCAACTGTGCCAAAACCTTTACGAGTTTTAGCAAAATCTATTTCATCAGCAATTTCTGCTATATGCATATGAATACCTGTATTGTATTTATCTGCAAGCTGTTTTGTTTTTACTATTAATTCATCTGAGTTATTAAATATAGTTCTAAGTCCAAACCATATCTTAACTCTTTCATCACAAGTATTATTATATTTTTCAAATAACTCTATTTGAGTATTTAATTCTTCTTCACAAGTTTTGTCCCAAGCTTTAGGTAATCCTATACCATTATCCATAACAGATTTAGCAAGACAAGCTCTTATTCCTGTTTTCTCAACTGCTTCAACCATTGCATCTACATATTGTCCACCTGACTCTAAAAAAGTAGTCACACCTGATTTTATTAATTCAATACAACAAGCTATAGATGATATTAATGAGTCTTCATAGTCAAAACTACTCTCATAAGGCCAGATTCTATCTCTTAACCAAGTAAGAAGTGTAACATCATCTGCTAAACCTCTTCCTAATTGTTGAGATAAATGAACATGAGTATTTACTAAACCTGGCATTACAATTTTACCTTGTGCATCATAAACTTCTGCATCAGTATTTACCATAGATTCATCTACATTACCTACTGCTTTTATTATATTATCTTCTATAAGTATACTTCCATTTTCGTATACTTCTCTTTCATCATTCATAGTTATTAAATAGCAATTTTTTATATATAATTGAGTCATATTTCTTCTCTCCCTAATATTATTCTTAACTAAGTGCTAAATTTAATACTGATAATACCCCTATTATCCATAATGTTATACTTATTTTATTTGATTCTTTTGATACAATATGCATAATTATATAAGATATAAAACCGAAACATAACCCTATACTTATACTGTAAGTAAGAGGCATTAATAAAATTGTAACAAAAGCTGAAACAGCTATTTTACTGTCATCAAAATTAACTTGTCTTATACTTGAAAACATAAATACCCCTACCATAACAAGTGCAGGTGATGCTGCATATGTTGGTACAATTCCTAAAAGCGGAGTAAATAATAATGTTACAAAGAATAATAATGCTGTAACTACTGAAGCAAGGCCAGTTCTAGCTCCTGCCGCTATACCGGCTGCTGACTCACCAAATGTAGTAACAGTACTTGTTCCAAGTAATGCTCCTATTAATGTTGAAGTGACATCTGCATATAACATTTTTGAAAGATCTTTTATATTTCCATCTTTATCTTCTAATCCCATTTGTTTGCAGCAGCTTATTAAGAAAGCTAACGAGTCAAACATATCTATAAACATAAATGAGAATATTGGTCCTATTAATGAAAACTGAAGCGCACCTATTATATCTAGTTTAAATGCAACTGGTTCTATGCTTGGTGGAGCTGATATTATAGCAGTCGGCAGCTCTGCATATCCTAAAAATATAGATAATATAGTAGTTATAACTATACTTATCAAAATTCCACCTTTTACTTTTTTAACTTCAAATATTCCCATAAGGATAAGTCCAAATAAAGATATTAAAACTGTTGGTGTTAAATCACCTAAAGCTACTAAAGTTGAATCATCTCCTACTATAACTCCCATACCTTTTAATCCAACGAATGATAAAAATAAACCTATACCTGCTGCAGAAGCTATACTTAATTCTTTTGGTATTGCATCTGCTATATATTTTCTAACACCTGTTACTGCTAAAATAAAGAATATTGTACCTGATATAAATACAACACCTAATGCTTGTTGCCAAGGTATACCTTGACCAATTACTAATGAATAAGTAAAGAATGCATTAAGTCCCATACCTGGAGCCAATGCAAATGGCGCATTCCCTAAAAATGCAAATATTAATGTTCCAATGGCTGTTGCTAAAATAGTTACTGTTATAAGCGCTCCTTTATCCATACCAGCATCTGATAATATTGCTGGATTTACGAAAACTATATAAGCCATTGTTAGAAATGTTGTTATTCCACCAATTACTTCTGTTTTCATATTAGAACCACGACTTGTATATCCAAATATTTTATCTAAGAATGATAAATAGTGATTGCTTTCTTTTTGTAAATTTTCTCCATGCTGTCTTTGTACTTCCATGTTGTCCTCCTAATATTGTCTATATAATAAAAAAAGATATATATTCTACGAATAGAACATATACCCTTATTTATTAACAAATCAAACTTTTAGGAATCTGTAACTATTCATAGTGATCTCATTTACGGTGAGTTCGTAGAAACTTATGGACCATATTACCATTATATACGAATATTTATCTTTATTTTTTTATTATTATACATAAATTTATGTTTATTTTCAATATTTTTTTATAAAAAGTTTGTTTCATAAGATTTCAAATTAAAACTTCTCTTAATATACAAATTTACCTATATTTAAGAAAGGTTTTTTAATAATAAATTTATTTATACCACTTTTACTTTATTTCATTAATATTATATGGTGTATTTTGATACACACAATAATTTAGCCAGTTCCCAAACACTATATTAGCACTTTCTCTCCAAGTTACCCTCGGAATACTATTTGTATCATCATTTTCAAAATAATGCATTGGAATTTCTATAGAAAGCCCTTTATTTAAATCTCTAAGATACTCATTTTTCAAAGTATCTCTATCATATTCTAAATGACCTGTAATAAATATCTGTCTTCTATCTTTATTAGCCACGATAAATACTCCAGCTTCATAAGATTCAGATAATATTTCTAACTCATCAATCTTATCTATATCTTCTCTTTTAATCTCTGTATGTCTTGAGTGTGGAGCATAAAATAAATCATTAAGGCCTCTAGTCAAATTGTCATACTTGTAATTATTCCAATGCTTGTAAACACCAAATAATTTTTTATCTAATCCATATTTAGGTATTCCATAGTGATGATAAAGTGCCGCTTGAGCTCCCCAGCATATATGGATAGTAGAATAAACATTAGTTTTTGTCCAATTCATTATATCTTTTAATTCTTCCCAATAAGCAACTTCTTCAAAATCCATTTGTTCTACAGGTGCCCCCGTTATAATAAGACCATCAAATTTCTGATCTTTTACATCATCTATGTATCTGTAAAATTTTTTCAAGTGCTCTATCGGTGTATGATTTCCAATATAACTTTTTGTCTGTAATAATACAACTTCAACCTGAAGAGGTGTATTTGATAAATATCTAAGTAATTGATTTTCAGCTTGTATTTTTATAGGCATAAGATTTAAAATCCCTATTTTTAAAGGTCTAATATCTTGTGTATTAGCCCTTTCTACATTCATGACAAATATATTTTCTTTAGATAGCACATTGTATGCAGGCAATTCTGCTGGTATTTTTATTGGCATATTACTTCCCCCCTTTATTAGTATATCCCCCTTTTCTATATGACTTTAATTATAGCATAGTAATATTTGATTTATCTATATATGAAATAAGTAAAACTTCTGTTTATAAAAGTTTGTTCTTTAGGTGAAGTGGACTACATTGTTACTGATTCTAATATTGATCAAGAGTTAGTACAGAAATTTAAAGAAGAAGGTCATGATGTTATCGTCTCTGATTAATAATCTTTTTCAAAATAAACTTTTCGTATAATAAAAAATTGTATGCTATAAAAATACTTATAACATACAATTTTTTATTTATTAGACTAACTATAATATTTTCAGATTTTAATTAATTATATTTATATTGTCTATTCTTCTAATCTGTATCCCACTTTGAATACAGTCTTTATATAATCTTTTAAATCTAATTTTTCTCTAAGCCTTTGTACATGAATATCAACTGTTCTAGTTTCTCCAATATAGTTAAATCCCCAAACTCTATCTAAAATCTGCTCCCTTGATAAAGCCATATTTTTATTTTGTAAAAATAGAATTAACAAATCATATTCTTTTGCTGTTAAATAAACTTCTTTATTGTTAGAGCTTACTATTCTCTTATTAGTATCTACACCAAGATGTTTAAATTTAATTAAAGGAGTGTCTTTATTATATCTTCTTAAAACTGCTTCTATTCTTGCTAAAAGCTCTATTGTCTCAAAAGGCTTAACGATATAATCATCTGCTCCTAATCTTAAACCTTTCACTCTATCTAAAACCGATTCTTTTGCTGTTACAAAAATAACTGGTATATTATAATCTTTAATTTCTTCTATCAATGAAAATCCATCTATTCCTGGTATCATTATATCAAGTAGAATTAAATCTACAGATTCTTTTTCTAAAAAATCTTTGGCTAATAGGCCATCTTCTACACCAATAGCTTCATAACCTACCATTTGTAAGTTTATCACTATTAAATTTCTTATTGCTTCTTCATCTTCAACAACTAATATTTTCACTATTACTCTCCCTTTTATCTATTTTTCGTATATTTTACAACAGACTCTGTTCTAGTATCTATTGTAATAACAAACTTATCTTTTGAATTTGTTTTATTAGTAGATGTACATAATTTATATTTAGTCTTTTTGTTTCTATAATCATAATCAATACTATCTGAAACAACTAAATTATATGAGTCTATATCTATATCTAGTTTTTGCGTAAATTCATTTGTTATATATTTTACTTCATAGTCTTTTAAATCCTTGGCAGGTTTTGAACTTTCATCTCCTAAATCTTCACTAGCGTAAGCTGATATTATATCCCCATTATTACAATCTATTTCAACACCATATCCTCCTGTACCATCATGCTTAGACCAATATATAGACCAAGTATAGCTTTGAATCTTTGATGCCGTACTAGAAGATAAGTTTACAAACATTTGAGAATTTTCATTATTTAAATCAATCTCAAATACCCCTCTCATTACATAATTTGCAATCTTTATAGCTTCTTTTCTATTAATTAAACTATCACTTTCTTCTGTTTTTTCACTATATTTAGTTATATCATTTTGGCTATATAATATGCCTTCCTTATATTTATCATTTATATTTGAAATTAAAATTAATATCAGTACAAGAGAAGTTAATAAAATCAGTATTATGTTACCCTTCATTATATATACTCTCCTCACTAAATTTTAAAGTAACTTCAGTTCCTAAGTTCAATTCACTACTTATATCAATTTTGATATTATGAATTTTACAAATTTCGTTGCATATAGATAATCCTAATCCTATTCCATTATTTTTTCTTGTTCTAGCTTTATCTACCATATAAAAAGGTTCTAATACCTTATCTATATCATCTTTATCCATACCTATTCCAAAATCTTGTATTTTCAAAATAAAATTATTATCTTCATTACTATAATAACCTTTTATTTCTATTTTGTCATATTTTTTCGACGCCTTTATAGAATTATCTAAAATATTAGTTAACAATACCTCCATTAACTGTTTATCTACATATAAGTAAACATCTTCAATATTAATATTCAATTTCATATGCTTATTTTCAATCTTAAAAATTAAAGTATTATAAACAGAGTTTATAATATCAGTTATTTTTGTCTTTTCTAGACTTATTTTATCTTCTCTTATTAATGTTAATTTAAGTAGAGTAGAGTTTAAAGTTTCCAACCTTCTCGCTTCTGAATTAATATAAGTAAGAGCTTTTACCCTTGTTTCTTCATTCACATTTCCTTTTAATAAAAGTTCAGAATATCCTATAATGGAAGTAATAGGTGTCTTTATCTCATGATTTAAACTATCTATAAACCTTTGTTTAGATTCATTCAAATATTTCAACTCTTTTATATTGCTCTCTATAACATCTATCATAACATTAAAGTTCCTTTCTAATACTCCTATTTCATCATTGCTGACACTTTCAATTGCTCTTTTTGAATAATCACCTTTAGTAATATCCTTAGATGTATTACTTAAATTTACTAAAGGCGCAGTTAAAGATTTAGATATTATAAACATTCCTATTCCTAACACTAAAAACATCATCAAGTCTATAGTGAAGAAAAATTTATAATTTTCAACTTTTTCTGTATATATATATTGAATATCTTTTGAAACTATTAACTTAAAATTTGAACTTGCCACATTTATAATAGAACTTACAAATACATATTTTTTATTATCAATATTTCTTATAATAAACTGTTTTTCATTACTTTTAGCTTCTAAAACTTCTTCTCTAGTTCCATTTATTTTATCTTCTAATTTGGACGTAATCAACTCATTATCTTCAGAATATAATTCTACATTAA
>NZ_JAGHFM010000038.1 GCF_017888745.1 Terrisporobacter sp.
ATAATAAGTTTAAATCCTCATTTAAATTGCTTTCTTTAAAGGTATTTTTAGTTATGTTTTTTATTAATATATTTTTAATAAAAGAGTATAATAGCTTTAAAATTTTAAAAAATAATTTTGTTAAATTTTACAAATTCATAAGAATTGCAAATTCTAATAAATTTAATATTACAAAAGAAGAAATAAATTCATTAGAAATATTATTTGTCCCAAATACATATATAAAAAAAGCACAGAATAAAATTTAGTCTGTGCTTTTTACTTATTATCTAGTATTTTCAATTATAAACTTCTCTACTCTCTCCCAGTAAAGTTGACTATTTACTTTTTCGCATTTTGCATGCCCAGCATTTTCTATAATAAGCTTTTCTTTTTTTGAATTACAAGCTTCATATAGTTCATTGTGCATATAAAATGGTACAAATTTATCTTTATCTCCATGAATAAATAATATAGGTATTTTAGATTTCTTAATTTGTTTTATAGAAGAAGCTTCCTCGATAAAATAATTAGCTTTTAATTTTGAAATAAGACTACATATATTTAACACTGGAAAAGATGGAATCTTATACATATTTTTAATTTTGTAAGAAAATTGATCCTTAGCTGATGTATATCCACAATCTTCAATTATAGCTTTTACATTAAGAGGGACATCTTCACCACTTACCATCATTACTGTACTCGTACCCATAGAAACTCCATGAAGAATAATTTCAGCATCTTGGTCTTTTTTTATTATATATCTAATCCAGCCTAGTATATCTAATCTATCATGCCATCCCATTCCTATATAACTTCCTTCACTTTTTCCATGTCCTCTTAAATCAGGGATAATCATGTTATAGCCCATATTAAAATAACGATAAGCTATATTACTAACACTATAACTATTACACATATATCCGTGTACTGCAATCACCCATTTATGTGAATTATTATTTGGAACTAAATATCCATGTAATTTTAAATTATCATCCGAATTAATATAAATATCTTTTTTATATTTATATTCTGACAACCAGATATCTTTATATGGCACATTTTCATTTTTTTTATTACTAAAAATACCCCCTTTAGAGAAATATGGATTTAAACCATAGTTATATAATCTATAGCTTATATAAAATAGAAATAGGGTAAAAATTAAAATAATAAATATAATATGTTTTAATATCATATATTCTCTCCCCTTTTATTTATTAATTCTTTAATTAAATATAATAAAATTATATCACATAAAAATATTGTATATCAAAGTTTAAAAATTTTACTATAATGTCATTTTCAATATTTACTTGATATTTAATATTTTACATTTTTTAGAATAAAAGATATTTTTTTGTAAATAATAATAAAGGAATTTTATACTTATGGAGGTAAATATATGACATTGAATTGTTCGGCAGGAAATTGTATTTATAATAGTTCTGGAATTTGTTATGCTGGCAATATAGAAGTACATGGAACAAAAGCAACAACAACATCTGAGACTACATGCTCTACGTTTGTATCAAAAGATAAAGGGAATAGTTTATCAAATAATTCAAGTAATACATTTACAACTTCTACTGATATTCATTGTAAAGCTAAAAAATGTAATTACAATAGCAATCAAACTTGTATAGCTCCTAGTGTACAAATTAATTATAACAATGCTAGCTGTGATACATTTATATTAGAATAATAATAGTGGTAAGCAATTAAGCTTACCACTATTATTATTGTTATAAGGAACTTTATATCCAATAAAAATATTTATTTAGATACTTTTGATAAAATGGTACAAATATATCTATTTAATAATACTATAAACTATACCTAAAAAACATATTGGGGGTGACATCATGGGGACAATAGTAGAAGTAAATAACCTTACTAAAAACTTTTATAGTAAAGAAGGGGAAGTGAAAGTTTTAGATAACATCTCCTTTTCATTGGAAGAAGGAGAAATAATTTCACTTCTTGGTCCATCAGGAAGTGGAAAGTCTACTATTTTAAACATATTGACAAATCTTTTAAAACCAACATCAGGAGAGGTAAATATTAAAGGCTCCATTGGTTATATGTTTCAAAAAGATCATCTTTTGGAATGGAGATCCATCATGGATAATATAACAATAGGGCTAGAAATTATGCATAAGAAAAATGATAAACAATCTATTGAAAGAATTGAAAGACTATTAAAAACATACGGACTTTGGGATTTTAGGAACATGTATCCAAAAGAACTTTCTGGAGGAATGAGACAAAGAGTTGCACTTATTAGGACTCTATCTGTTAATCCAGATATTTTATTGTTAGATGAACCATTCTCTGCACTAGATTATCAAACTAGATTAATGGTTAATGATGATGTTTATAGGATTATTAAAAATGAAAATAAGTCTGTAATATTAGTAACTCATGATATTAGTGAAGCAATAGCTATGGGAGATAAAGTTGCTGTACTATCAAAAAGACCTTCTACAATAAAGAAAATTTATGATATTGATTTGGGTCTATGTGATGATAAGACTCCTTTTAAATGTCGAAAAGTACCTAAGTTTCAAACTTATTTTGATATATTATGGAAGGAGTTGGACAATAATGAGTTTTAATAAGACATTTGATAAAACTTCTAAAGAATATAAGCAATATTTAAAAGATGTTAAAATAAGAAAAATAAAAATTATAGTTATTCAAATCTTACTTTTAATAGGATTTTTCCTATTGTGGCAAATACTTGCAGACAATAATATAATAAATACTTTTCTATTTAGTAAACCAACAGATATTTATAATTTATTTATGTCATATACCTCTAGTGGAACTTTATTTGAACATATATGGATATCTGTTTATGAAACTATTCTTGGATTAATTATAGGAAGTGTATTAGGTATAATTGTAGCAATTATGCTATGGTGGTCAGAATTTTTATCTAAAATTCTAGATCCATTTTTAGTAGTATTGAATGCTCTTCCTAAAACTGCTTTAGCTCCTATTATTATCGTATGGGTTGGTGCAGGAGTTAAAGGAATTGTAGTAACAGCTATAGCTATTTCTGTAGTTATTACAATACTATCTGCTTATAATTATTTCATTAATATTGATGAAGAAAAAATAAAAATGTTAAAGAGCTTCGGAGCAACGAAATCTCAAATTTTATTTAAATTAATATTGCCAGGTAATATAGGTAACTTAATCAACTTAACTAAAATTAATATTGGTATGGCATGGGTCGGAGTTATAGTTGGTGAGTTTTTAGTTTCTAGAGCTGGTATAGGATATTTAATAGTTTATGGTAGTCAAGTATTTAAATTAGATTTAGTTATGATGGGAGTATTTGTACTAGCAATTTGTGCATGGGGGATGTATGAAATTGTTAATTTAATTGAAAAATTTTATTATTATAGACAAAGAAGAATAAAGGGTTAATTAAAAAATATAATTCTATTTAAATTTAAAAAGTATTACTAATTGTTTTTTAATTAGTAATACTTTTATTTTATATCCTAACGAGTACCTTTATCATAAGGTTCTCCTACCGCTTTAGGCGCTTGGGAGGATTTAGATGTAAATGCTAAAACAATTAAAGTAGCAATAAAGGGTATCATCTTATATACATCACTTGGGATATGGAATGATGATAAAAATGGAATTACTGAATATGCTGATGCAACAGTCTTCATAAATCCGAAGAAAAAAGCTGCAAACATAACTCTTAAAGGTTTCCATTGGCCAAATATCATAACAGCAAGTGCTAAAAATCCATACCCAGATACTGTAGCATTAAAATTAGTAGAAGTTGGTATTACAAATACTAATCCACCAAGACCTGCAAGTGCTCCTGAAATTATTACTCCTGCATATCTCATTTTATAAACATTTATACCAACAGAATCAGCAGCTTGAGGATGCTCTCCACATG
>NZ_JAGHFM010000401.1 GCF_017888745.1 Terrisporobacter sp.
ATACAATTTATATAAAAGGAGAAGATTTATGTCAATTTCATTAGAACTTTTATTCCAAATAATTAATACACTTTTGGTAATGTTTGTTCCTACTATTTTAATATTAATTTTTGTTGGAATATATATAACTATAAGAAATAAATCTAAAAAGTGTAGATAAAAGGAGGACTTATGAAGGTTATTATTTCAAATAATTCAGATTCACCTATATATTTGCAAATAGTAAATCAAATCAAAGAGGAAATATTAAGCGGGAAAATACAAGAAAATCAAATGTTACCTTCTATGAGAGCTTTAGCAAAAGATTTAGGTATTAGTTTTATAACTACTAAAAGATCTTATGAAGAATTAGAAAAACAAGGCTTAATTAATACAGTTCCAGGTAAAGGTTGCTTTGTGTCTCATTTCAATAAGGAACTAGTATATGAGGCCAAGATGAGGGAAATAGAATTAAAATTGGAAGAAGCTATAAATTTATCAAATAGTTTAGGATTATCAAAAGAAGATTTGATTTCTACATTAGAAAGTCTTTATGAGGGGGAATAGTATGCTAAGATTAGAAAATGTCAGTAAAAAATTTGATAACTTTGAGTTGAAAAATATATCGTTTCATTTAGAAGAAGGATTTATTATGGGGCTTATAGGTCCAAATGGATCTGGTAAAACAACTTTGATTAAGTTAATTATGAATTTACTACAAGTTGATGAAGGAAAAATTTATTTTCAAGGAAAAGATATATCACAAAATCCTAAGGAGTTTAAAGAAAATATAGGATTTGTTTATGATAATTTATACTTTTATGAGAATCTAAAAGTTAAAGATTTTAAAAATATTGTTTCATCCTTTTATTCAAAATTTGATAGGGATAAGTTTGATAATTACTTGTTAAAATTCAAAATAGATAAAAATACAAAAATAAAAAATTTGTCAAAGGGTCAAAATATAAAGCTTATGTTAGCAAATGCACTTTCTCATAATGCTAAGCTATTGATACTAGATGAGCCAACATCAGGACTAGATCCTATTTTTAGAAAAGAAATGATAGAAATACTTCAGGAAGAATTGGAATGTGGAGATAAGAGTGTTATTATTTCAACACATATTACTCAGGATCTAAGTAGGGCAGCAGATTATATAACTTTTATAAATAATGGAGAGCTAGTATTTAGCAAAGACAAGGATACTATAAATGAAAGCTACAAAATAATTAAAGGTAGTAAAGAAGAATTAGATATTCTAGAGAGCATTCTTATAAATCGAAAAGATACGCCTTATTATAGTGAAGGTTTAATTATAGGTAATAGTGTAGAAATAGATAGTGATAATATTCAAAATGCAAGTCTAGAAGACATTATTTATTATTATGGGAAGGTGATAGAAAATGATTAATTTACTAAAAAAAGATTTAATTGCTTGCTTTAAAGCAGATATAAAAACAATATCAAAACTGATAATAGGTTTAATAATATTTTCTTTTATTTTATTTCCTATAGCAGTAATAATGATACCACTTTTTATAAGTTACATATTTATTCTTAGAAGTTTCTATTTGGATGAACTTAATAAATGTGATTACTTTTTTAATAGTTTACCTATAGAAAAAGAAGATATAGTTTATAGCAAATATTTACTTGCTACTATAGTAATTATAATTTCTTTTATATTTACTTTTTTATACTCAAAATTTATGAATCGTATGTGGGGATTTAATAATTTTACTATAGAATCAACTTTATCTATCTTAAGTATAATTCTTTTCTTAATATCAATCTTATTTCCAATAATATTTAAGTATGGATATAGAAAGTCTTATGTGTTAATAAATTTAATAATAGGAGTAATGATAACTGTAAGTATGTTTATTTCTATGAGCGTCAGTGTTGAGTCTACTACAGAAACAATATCAATTTTAAAAGATAATAGTTTAATTATAAGAACCGGAATATCAATGTTTTTATACTTAATCTCAATGTATGTATCAAATAAAATATATACAAAAAAAGAAATAGCAAGTTAAGTGGGGGATATAAAAATGAATAAAAAGTTTATAAAGGTTAGTTTAATAATATGTGTACCACTAATAATATTAATTGGATTATTTACTATAGGTTCAAGTAATGATGAGATTTTTGATGATTTACACAATAGTATTAAATTTACATATAAAGATTACAAAGAAGAAAAATACAATTATATTGTAAGTGTTATTGTAAAAAATAACTCAAGAAATATAGCTAGTTTGCAGGAGATGGAACTTAGTTTTGATTATAATGGTGAGGGTGAAAATATAGGCAATTTTTATATAAAAGGAGAAGAAAAGGATATATGGGACGATGATAAGATTATGGGTATAGATCCAGGTAAAGAAGAAGAAATTATTTTTAAAATACCAAAAGGAATTGAAATAAATAAAGATTATTATAATTTAAATAGAATAATAGTAAGTTATGATGTTAGTTTCTTTAAATTTAGA
>NZ_JAGHFM010000402.1 GCF_017888745.1 Terrisporobacter sp.
GTATAGTATTTAATATCTGAAAGAAAAATTCATATGCAACAGTCATAAATCCACTCCTTTTATATATATTTCATTTGCAACATTACCTATCTAATTATAGCATAATCTACAGTTCTTTTGCTGTTCACTAAAATAGATGTTTTTATGAGCACTTATTTTTATATGTTTTTTGTCACTTTTTATTTTTTTATACACCTTTATATTACTTTAATAAACAAATTATACGTAGCTTTTTAACTAATATAATTTTCTTGTATGTAAAAAAGCCACTGATATTACATCAATGACTTAATAAATATTTCAAAGCTAAATTTTTAAATACCATAAACCTCTTATATTTTTATTTCACATCAATTTCAATATTCTCTATATACAAATCCACATGAGGATATGATGAAAAACTGTACTTTTCTCCATCTCTACTACGTTCTAAACTATTTATAAAAGTATTAATATCCTTCATATTGGAATTAATGTTTTCTTCCTTATAACAGCCATCTTTCTTAAAAGTAATAATCAGCAATAAAGCTTTTGATATATGTAATCTTTGCGCCTCTAGTAATATTCCTACCATTGCTGTTAACAATTGATAACGTATATCTCCACCATCTAGTGGATAGCATCCATAAATACTTTCATATAATGAATTTATCCTGTTAATCTTGTTATCAGTTATTTTCTTATCATCTAATTCTTCTGAAATCAACTTTCCTAATGTCTCATCTGCTTTAGCTTCTACTCCTATTACTATTTCACCACTTTGTTCAATGTATAAATCATGATTACGTCCCCCACCTCTTCCCACTAATGAGGTAATCTTTTCTGGCTCACATTTAAATACCTTGCTACTTTTACATCCTATATTTAATAAAATATCCTCAATTTCTTTTGGTAAATATCCATTTCCATCTAAAATATACTTAGCTAATTCTTTGGCACTTCTTCCATCTTTCCATTGATTCTCTTTTTTAGGACCCCCTAATTTACACCAATCTTCCAATGAATTTATTCTTTGTGAATTCTTTTCTATCTCTATATTGTAAGTTCCCATTTAACCCTCCCCAAATATATGATATATCTCATATCTATATTATATATGTAATCTACCACCAATACATATAACCATGCTCTTTTTATATTAAAAAAGCTAGAATACTTAATGAACTGTCTACCATAAAGGGAGCATATCATATTGTATTCTAGCTTTTTTCTAATTTTTATTACCCATACAAATCTATAATATATATAAATTTACCATATATTCAATTTTATTATATTTACATATGTTATTTTCCTTAAAACTTATCATTAACATCTATAGCTATCTCTTCTTTTCCCATCTTCTTTGATAAAAACACAAAGTAAGTCACACATAATATAATTTGAACAAATGTAGACATAGGAGTGGCAAGACCTACTTTAAATAATGACACAGGTAGTATTTTACTCATAATAAATGATACTGGTATTCTTACAAGAAATGCACCTACTATACCTTGTATCATTACAAAAGTTGTTTTTCCGCATCCATTAAAGTAACCTACCATAGAGAACATGATAGCAGTTAAAAGGCAGTCTATACCGTATGCTTTCATATATTCCCATGCTGCTAAAACTACTTCTCTATCCTTAGAAAACATTCCTGCAAGCAAATCTCCATGGAAAAATGTGAAATAAAACATTACAACTCCACAACATAAAGATGCTGAAATTGAATAAAGAAGAACTTTTCTTGCTCTATCATATTTTTTAGCTCCATAGTTTTGAGCCACAAATGCAGACACAGCTTGAGAGAAAGATGATGGTATAAGCATTATAAATCCAACAAGTTTTTCTGCAACACCAATTCCTGCCGATGGAATTACCCCCAGTGAATTACCTATAATCATAATTACAAGGAAAGATAAATGAACAAGACCATCTTGTAGGGCTATGGGTGCACCATATTTGATTATTTTAGATGTTAAATTTTTATGGAACTTTATACTTTCTTTGGAAAACTCAAAAGGAGTTCCACGTTTCTTAATAATAACTAAAGATAAAATAACACTAATTGCTTGAGCCATTACAGTTGCTATTGCAGCACCAGTGGCAGCCATTTTAAATACACCAACAAAAATTAAATCTCCTATAATATTTGCAACACATGCAATTCCTACTGTAATAAGAGGAGTCTTCGAATCTCCTAGTCCTCTAAATACACCACCAATAATATTATAAGCAACTATAAAAATAGCACCTGATGCACAAACTTTTATATACATTACTGTACTATCAAAGGCTTCTTTGGGAGCATGCATAAAAGTAGAAATAGGTGATGCAAATACAACAACTAAAATAGTAATAATAATAGCTAAAACAGCAAATATTGAAATACCACTACCTACAACATCTCCTGCTTCCTTAGATTTTCCTTCACCAAGTTTTTGACCTATTAATATAGTAA
>NZ_JAGHFM010000276.1 GCF_017888745.1 Terrisporobacter sp.
TATGAAGACTAATGTAGAAGGAGTTTATGCGGCAGGTGATTTAAGACCTAAATTACTTAGACAAATAGTTACTGCAGTTGCTGATGGTGCTATAGCTGCAACTGCTTGTGAAAAGTATATAGAGGAATATCATAATTAATATATATTAATAAATATAAATATAAAATTATATATTAGGATTTTAAGAAGCAATGATTTATTAATAAAATTATTGCTTTTTATATTGTATAAAATTGATGTATAAATTAAATTATTATACTGAATAATCCTAATTTATTATTTTAAATATAAAAAATAAATATAGTGATAATATAAAAAAAGTTTACATTATAATTGATTACGGAAATAAATATATATCAAATACGGAAAAAGTATGTCTAAATTAGTAATAAATTAGTGCTACTATTTAAATATACATTATGAAAGGTGGAAACTGATGAAAACAATTATTTTATTAGCTGGTTATCCAGGTACAGGAAAAACATATATGTGCAATAAAATATTATCTAAATTTCCTTATTTCCGTATTGTTTCTCAAGATCAAATAAAAGAAGAAACTTTTGACAAACAAGGTTATAACAATTTAGAAGAAAGAGATAAAATTATAGCTTGGTGTAGAGATGAGTTTTATAAATCTATAGAAAAAAATATGGATGAACAAAATGATATTATTTCAGATTATCCATTTAGTGAAAAACAAAAAAATATAATAGAAGATTTATCGAGTAAGTACAACTATAAAATAATTACAATAAGATTAATAGGGGATTTAGAAGTATTATATGAGAGGCAGTTATCTAGAGACTTAGACGAGAGCCGCCATCTATCACATATTATGAGTTCTTATCACAAAGGTGATGTTTTAAAAAATCGTAAAGAAGCAGATTTATTAGTTTCTCATGATGAGTTCATTAATAGATGTAAAACTAGAGGATATGGAGAATTTCAATTAGGAGATTTAATTGAAATAGATGTGACAGATTATTCTAAAATTGATTATGAAAGTATTAATAATCAAATTGGAGATTTAATAGGGAAGGTGGAAATCATATGAAAAAAGTATGCTGTATAGGACAAAGTGTGTATGATATGACATATCCTATTTATGATGATGTTATTGAAAATAGAAAATATAGAGTAACTGAAAAGTTTGAATGCATGGGAGGGCCAGCTACTAATGCAGCATATTTAAATGCCAAATGGGGAAATGAAACATACCTGATATCAAGGCTAGGAAATGATTTATATGGCCAAAAGATAATGTCTGGATTAAATGATATAGGTGTAAATACTAAATATATAAAAATTTGTAATCAAGATACTTCTGTTAGTGCAGTTGTCTCTAATTTAAGTAATGGAAAAAGGACGATTTTTAACTGTCCAGCAAATAGAGAAGAAATAAATTTTGAATATCCAGCTGACATAGATGTTATTTTAGTAGATGGACATGAGCTTAAGGCATCTTTAGATATGCTAGAGTTATTTCCACAAGCTAAAAGTTTAATAGATGCAGGCACATATAAACCAGAATTAAAAGAATTGGCAAGTAAGGTAGATTATTTGATATGTTCTGAAGATTTTGCTAGACAATATACTAATTTAGAATTTCATATTTATGATGCTAACTCTATTAATCAAGTTTTTGAAAAATTAAAGGAGTTAAATGATAAGCAGATTGTAGTTACAATGGGGGAAAAAGGATTATTATATGAAGATGGAGATATTATAAAACATATGCCAGCTTTTAAGTGCAAACCTGTTGATACAACTGGAGCTGGTGATATTTTTCATGGAGCTTTTGCTCATTGTTTAGCTAAGGACTATACATTAGAAGAAAGTTTAAAGATAAGCTCTATGACATCTGCAATTTCAGTGGAGACGATGGGAGGACAAGTATCCATACCTTCATTTACAGAAGTTATAGAAAGAATTAAAAATATAGGTGAATGAGGAAATTTCCGTACTGTTAAGGAAAATGTATAGCCCTAATAAATATCTATAGGTAATACAATAAGATTAGGGGGAGAGAAGTTGACATTATTCAGTAATAAGAGAGTAGCTAAGATATTAGAAATTTTAATGGATTGTCAAAAATCTATTAGTGGGGAAAGAATATCACTAGAACTTGGTGTAACTTCTAGGACAGTAAGATCTGATATAAAAGAATTGAACAAATATTTAGATGACAACGGAGCAAAGATTGTATCAGCCACAGGAGTGGGATATAGGCTAGAAGTTGAAGATGAAGCTAAATTCAATTACTTTTTAAAGGAGATAAAGCTACTTAAGCAAGGAAACAATGAACAACTTAATATAATACCAACTTATTCAGAAGATAGAATTAATTATATCATTTCTAAGTTACTAATGAGTAGTTTAAAAGATAAAAATAAATTAATTAATCCATATGATCTGTGTGATGAATTATTTATAAGTTCATCTACATTAAAAAAAGATATAGCGAGTATAAATACACACTTATCTAGATTTGACTTAAAGATAGTTATAAATCATAACAAAGGAATATTTATAAAAGGGAAAGAGTCAAATATTAGATACTGTATAGCAGATTATATTTTCAACAAAAGGGAAATCGTTAACCTTGAAAACGTTGAATTCTACAATGAGATATTTTCTAGAGAGCTATTGGAAATAACAGAAAATGTGTTAGTAAGTGTATTATGTGAATACAATGTACACCTTACAGATATATCTTTTAAAAATCTTTTAGTACATGTTTTAATTATGATTAAAAGATATAAATATAATCAAACGGTAATATTTGATAATGCTAGTGTGGATTTTCTAAAAAATACAAAAGACTATCTAATCGCAACTGATATAGTTAAAAGAATTGGCGAAGTAGTAAGGGTAGATTTTAGTGATGAAATATATTACTTAGCCCAACACCTGGTATCAAGTAAGAAATTTTCAAATCAAGATGATAGTAATTATTTTGAATATAAAGACGTGATTGATAAAATTCTTAAAACTATAAAAATAGAGATAGGAATAAGTTTATTTGAAGATTTACAGTTAGTAAATGGATTAGCAGTCCACTTAAATGTAGCTTTGAATAGAATGAAATTTAATATGAATATTAGAAATGATTTTCTAGATTCTATAAAAAGTTCATACCCTTTTGCATTTGAGTTAGGAATAATTGCATCAAGGGTTTTAGAACAAGAGTACAGTGTTTCAGTTAATGAAAATGAAATTGGACTTTTAGCAATTCATTTTGGAGCTGCACTTGAGAGGGTTGGAATTAACAGTAAAAAGTCAGTCAAGAATATTACGATAGTTTGTGGCTTTGGAATAGCTACAGCTATGTTAATAAAAGAGAAAATACTACGATTTTTCGATAATAGAGTTAATATTTTAAATATTAGTTCTTTACATGACTTTGATAAGACTATGCTTGATAATTCTGATGTTGTAATAACAACAGTACCTATAACTAAGTTTCAGTCTAACAAGATTATAGAGGTACCGTTAAGTTTAGGATTTAAATATCTTCAACAAATAGAAGACATTATGTTAGGTGAAGAAAAAATAGCAACTGATTATAAGGAAATTTTGAAAGAAGATTTATTTTTTAAACAGTTAAAAGCTAGTAACAAAGATGAAGTTTTAGAGATTTTAACAAATAAGATGATTGATTTGGGATATATGGATGAAAAAGTGAAGGCATCTGTATACTCAAGAGAGAGAATGTCTACAACAGAATTAGGAAATCTAGTAGCCTTGCCTCATGTTTTAGAATTAAATGGGAGTGGAGCATCAGTGAGTGTTGCAGTATTAGATAAGCCGATAATTTGGGATAAAGAAAAAGTTCAAATAGTTTTACTTCTTAATATATCAAAAGGATTTATTAATGAATGGGAGCAAATATTTAAGAATTTATATAATTATCTTATTGTAAAATCAGGTGTTAATAAACTAATAAAAGGTATAAGTTACAATGAATTTATTAATGATCTAATAGAAAATAATGATATTAACGGTGTAGGTTAGTAAAAATAAAGACACTGTTTGAATTTCAGAAGTAAGAGGGGAAATTTTCATGTTTCAGATAGAATTTAATGAAAAAAATGTAAGATTAAATGTTAAAGCACAAGGATGGGAAGATGCAATAAGACAAGGTGGACAAATTCTTGTTGATAACGGTAAAGTGCATCCTCAGTATGTAGATGAAATTATATCATCTATAAAAGAGTTTGGACCATACATAGTTATTGCAGATGGTTTGGCTATACCTCATGCTAGACCAGAAAAAGGAGCAATTGATATTGGTTTCTCATTAATTACATTAGAAGAACCAGTGAAGTTTGATGAAGAAACAGGACCAGTAAAAGTTATGATCTGTTTTTCAGCAGTAGATGGAAATAGTCATTTAGAAATATTAAAAATGATAGTTAGCTTTGTTGAAAATGGAAAAATAGAAGAAATTGCAAAGTTACAAAATATAGGAGAATTACTAGAATTAATAAAATAATTAAGCTAGTTTTTCATAGATATAATACTTAAATTTTTAGGAGGATTTTAAAATGTTAAATATTTTAATGGTGTGTGGAGCAGGTTTAGGTAGCAGTTTTGCTTGTCAAATGAGTGTTGAGAGTGTATTACAAGATTTAGGTGTAGAGGCTAAGTTAGATCATTGTGATATATCTAGTGCAGCTGGAATGAGAGCTGACATTATAATATCTGGTAAAAACTTCGAACCACAATTCAAGCAATATAGTATAGATGCAGAAAAGATATTTTTAAATAGATTAATAGATAAAGCTGAAATAAAAGAAAAATTAGTACCAGTTTTAAGAAAGTTTAATGTTGAAGTATAAATTCTAGAAAAGTAGGGGGAGAGTGAAATGCAAGCACTAAATTTTATCATCAATAACATTTTAACTCAAGCAGCAGTAACTATAGGATTAATAGCTATGCTTGGATTAATTTTACAAAAGAAACCTTTTGGACAAGTCGTATCAGGTACTATGAAAACTATGTTAGGATTCATGGTTTTAAGTGCAGGATCTAGTATAATTGTTGAAACATTAACTTATTTTGGACAAATATTCACAGCAGGATTTGGAATGCAAGGTTTAGTACCTTCTATTGAAGCTATAAATGGTCAAGCCATGAGTGATTTAGGATTAGGTAGTGAGATAGCATTAACTTTAGCAGCAATATTCGTATTTAATATACTTATAGCAAGATTTACTAAGTGGAAATATATATTCTTAACAGGTCAGGCTTTATTATGGATGGCAACTATATGTGGCGTGTTTGGTTATTATGTAGGACTTAGAGGACCAGCATTAATATTAGTTGGTGGTTTAGTTGGTGGTATATTTGCAGTTGCGATGCCAGCTATAGCTCAACCATGGATAAGAAAAATAACTGGTGATGAGAATGATAATATAGCATTAGGTCATTTCTGTACTATAGGTTATGTATTTACAGCATGGATATCTAAATTAGTAGGTGATCCATCAAAATCAACAGAAGATATTCAATTACCAAAAGCATTTGAATTTTTACAAGACACTTATCTTTCTGTAATGGTAGTAATGGTTCCGTTATATATAGTAACAGCTTTATTTGCGGGACCAGAGTTCTGTGCCCAATTTAGTGGATCGACTAACTATGTAATACATGCATTTTTACAAGCTATGCAATTCGTTGTTGGTATATATGTATTAATGTCAGGGGTTCGTTTATTACTTGCTGAAATAGTTCCAGCATTTAGAGGTATAGCAATGAAATTAGTTCCAGATGCAGTACCTGCTCTAGATTGTCCAGTATTATTCCCATATGCTCCAAATGCAGTTATATTAGGGTTTATAAGTACTACTATAGGATCAATATTAGGGATGTTTTTATTCCCAATGTTTGGATTACCAATGATACTACCAGGTATGTTAACTAACTTCTTCGCAGGAGGTTGTGCAGGTATATTTGGTAATGCAGCAGGTGGTAAAAGAGGTTGTATTATATCAGGTATAGCACATGGTTTATTTATAACATTATTACCAGCAATACTAGCTCCAATGTTAGGAGATATAGGATTTATAAATACTACATGTACTGATGTAGATACAATAGCAGCTGGATTATTCTATGGATGGTTATTAAAACCACTATTCTCAATATTTATGTAGGTGATATAAATGGGTTGGTTTAGTAGAAAAAAAGAAAAAAAGACTTCACAAGAAAATATTAAAACAGAAGCATTAAATATAGAAGAACTAAAAGAAAGTGTAGAAAAATTAAAAGCAGATTTACAAAATAGTGAAGGTAGTTCAAGGGTAAATATCCTTAATAAATTAGGAGATATTTACTATAAAATTTCTGATTATGATGAAGCTGCAAAATATTATGAAGAAAGCTTAAGTTTACAAAAGACTATAGGTAAGGCATATACAAATCTTCTTAATATATACAATGCAAAAAGAAAAGAAGCAGCTATAAATAAAGATGATGAACAAATACAATATTATTTAGTAAAAATCGATGACATGATGAAAATTTCAAAAGATGTTGTCAGAGGAAATGTATAGGGGAGAGTATTATGTATAAAAATTTAACAGATTTATTTAAACAAAATGAAGGTAAAGGGGCAATCGGAGCATTTAACTTACATTGTTTTGAAATGCTTCCATCAATGATAAAGGCTGCAGAAGAAATTAATGTACCAATAATTATACAAACATCATTAGGAACAGCTGAATACATAGGATTTGAAACTTTAATAGCTGCAGTAAAATCTTTAGCAGAAAGATCTAGTATAGATGTATGTTTACATATGGATCACTGTAAAGATATAAATGCTATAAAAAGAGCAATCGATTGTGGTTATACATCAGTAATGTATGATGGATCATCACTTCCAATAGATGAAAATATAAAAAATACAAAAGAAGTAGTTGAATATGCTCATGCAAGAAACGTATCAGTAGAAGGTGAAGTTGGATCTATTGGCGGAGCAGAAGAAGGTGTAGTTGTAGAACAAAGTGACGCAGCTTATACTAAATTAGAAGATGCATGTAAATTTGTAAATAGTACAGGAGTAGATGCATTAGCTGTTGCCATAGGTACTACTCATGGACAATATAAGTCAAAAGCAAATATAAACTTTGAATTAATGCATGAATTAAGAGATAACTTAAATGGTGTAGGACTAGTACTACATGGTGGAACAGGAGTATCTGATGAAGATATGAAACGTTGTGCATCAGATGGCATGAAAAAAATAAATGTTGGAACTGAATTAAATAAATCTTATATAGAGGAAGTAAATAAAACATTCCCAGGTGCAACACCGTTAACTTCTTTAAGAGGTTTATTAGGGCCAGCAAATGATAGAATAAAAGATATAATAGTTGAAAAGGCTACATTATTTAAAATATAGTCAATAAATAGTCCATCTTCAATATAATACAAATTGTTGATAAAAGCATTAGAAATTCTTATTTTAATTATGAATTTCTAATGCTTTTTAATTTATAAAAATATTTAATTTTATTAATATCTATTTTAGTTTTAAAAAAGCCAATAAAATAAGAGTTGCTCCACTCAACCATGATAAATTCAAATCTGATCTTTCTGCCACTTTATTTCCGAGAAAACATCCAGCTAATACAGCAATCATATTTATAATAAGAGAAAAAAGTATGATTTGAATAATGTTAACTGACAACAAACCTGTACTAAATCCAGCAGCTAAACCATCGAGAGAAAGGGCTACTGCCAAAGAAAATGATTCTTTAGGAGAAAGTTCTAGAGAATGATCTGCATCTGCTTCAGTACTATCTAAACAAACCCTAAGAAAAAATTTAAAATCGAAAAGTCTAAATGATAAATCTCGACAGTAGTTACAATTTTTATTTATTAATGATTTTAATGTGCTGTCGAATAATTTAGCCAAGCCTAACATTAAAAGCACAGTAACACAAATACTTGTAGTAAAAGCAGGTTGAATAAAGTTACTAATAATACTGCCCATAAAAAGAGCTATACCTAAAATGGTAGAGCAGACAATATTAATTATTATAGCTGATTTAAAGGGAATTTTAATTTTACTTGTTCCATATGCAAAACTTGCAACGAATGCATCCATAGAAAGGGCGCTTACAAGTAAAATAGCATCTAGAGCTGGTAATAAAGATAATGAACTAAACATAGATGACCCCCTATTTTTATATTTGTATTAACAATATATTGTAAAGATAAGGAGAATGTTACAATAAAAGATTATATTTATAAGAAAAATTTTAATTTATTTATAGGGAATAATTAGTTTTAAAATATAAAGAAATAAATTATAGTATTAATAATGAATATAAAAATTGGAAATCATATAGAATATAATTAGAGTTTTATTTTAAAAATAATGGATAGAATAAGATTGTTAATATTTATTTTGTTATAAGATATTTATATATATATTAATGAGATTTACAAATGGTTCTGTATTATAGAAGATAAAAATGGATTTATCATTAAATTATCTTATAATAGGAAGATTTGTGACAATATTAATAATATTTCCCAAGCAATTTGGTAAAAACCATATAATAAGACTTGTAGATATGATGACTAGAAAGATTTAGCAATAATATTGAGATTTATGAAAGTATATGGTATACTAATGCTTGTTAAAATGAAATAATAATAAAGAAGGTGAGAGTATGGCAGGAGAAAAAACATTAGCTACAAATAAAAAAGCTAGACATGAATATTTCATAGAAGACACATATGAATGTGGAATAGAATTAAAAGGAACAGAAGTAAAATCAATTAGAGCAGGTAGAGTTAACTTAAAAGAAGGTTATGCATCTGTAGATAATTCTGAAGTTTTCTTAAAACAAGTTCATATAAGTCCATACGAGCAAGGAAACAGCTTTTATAAAGAAGATCCTCTGCGCACAAGAAAATTATTACTTCATAAATATGAAATCAGAAAACTAATAGGGGCTACTACTATAAAAGGTTATTCTTTAGTTCCTTTAAGAATGTACCTTAAAAATGGTAAGGTAAAACTTGAACTAGGTCTTGCAAAAGGTAAAAAACTTTATGACAAACGTCAAGACTTAGCTAAGAAGGATGCACAAAGAAGAATAGAGAGAGAAATGACTGGAAAATATTAATTCTATTAGCAAATTAATTTAGTTGCATTTAGATTAAAAAAGTAATATATTATATATACAGCAAGACAAAGAATTAATACAAGATAATAAAGGGTGTCCCAATTTTGACATAACCTTTTAGATATAAAAATAAAAACTTAATATGATTTGGTGAAGAAAAAAGTTTGCGGTATAAAATCAGTCTCAATGACTTTAAACATCCATGGGGGTGTAAAGGTTTCGACGTGGGTTCGGAACTTGGGGCAGCGTGTCGTGTTACTCTGGGTCACGTAAAAACTGGGGAACTTAAAATAAACGCAAACGATAATTACGCTTTAGCAGCTTAATTGCTGCTTGTCCCGCCTAGCCCTCCTGCCGGTTAGGCCTGGACATCATTCATGCAGGGAACTACTTTTAGGGTGTCTCGACTAAAAGCGGACTAACTGAGGCTGGCCAAGGATAGAGTTTGTCACTGGACGCTATCTGCGGCGAGATTATAAAGCAGATGACTACACACGTAGACGCAACGAGGAAAAAGCTTACGGACAGGGGTTCGACTCCCCTCATCTCCACCAATACATAAACGTGGAAACGTAGAATAGTTGGAATTACTAGACTTTATAGTTTGGTAGTTCCTTTTATTTTGCTATTTAACACACATTTAGCACACAATCAGAAAAATAAGTTAAAATAAATAAGATAAATGTAAATTTGAATGATATGAATATTATAACATTTAGAATAAATAGTGGTGAACCGTATCACAAGTAACGGAGCACGGTTTTTATAAAAATAATTATAAATAGATTATACTAATTTTGATATGAGCCCTTTGTGATAGAAAGTTAAAACAATAAAACTTTTGTCATAAAGGGTTCATATCATCTTATAGATATAATGTCTTAATATATTAAAGGATATCATATAGGGTATATTTATAAAATTCAATTATAAATGAACTTAAAGCATTATTTATAATTGGTTTTAATTTACAAGAATTATTAAGGTTACAAGTATTATTATCAGTAGAAAAACATTCTACAATATTTAAATTATCTTCTGTTATTTCAAGAAGTTTACCTAAGTTTATATTTTGGGGGTCCATTCCTAGCTTTATACCACCATTTCTTCCCTTAGAAGATAAAATATATCCATTTTTAGCTAATTTATAAATTATTTTTTTTATATGATGAGTAGACAAATTAAGTGTATTTGATAACTCATCTACTGTAAAAAGTTTATTTTGGTTATTGCCTAGATAAATTAATATTCTAAAACTATAATCAGTAAATTTAGATAAATACATAAAATTCTCCTTAATATAAGTTGATTATTATATATTATTATAAATTATATTAGGTTAGATACAATATAAATTATAATTAAAAAATTATATGTTATTTAAAACTTAAAAAGGGTATATAGAATACATATTAAAAAATAGGAGAGTTTTATGAAGAGAATTAAAAAAATAATATTTGTTATTGCAGGGTTTATATTTCTTTTATTAGGAATAATCGGAATAGTACTTCCTATATTACCGACAGTACCATTTTTACTTTTAACATCATATTGTTTTGCTAGAGGGTCAAATAAATTTGAAACCTGGTTTAAATCTAGCAAAATATACAAAAATTATTTAGAAGGTTTTATAATTAATAAGTCCATGACCTTAAAGCAAAAGATATATACATCAACTTTTGCAGATATAATGATTGCTTTTCCATTAATTATTTATTTTAACTTATATATAAAGTTATTTTTAATAATAATTATTATATTTAAGTATTATTACTTTATATTCAAAATCAAAACTATAAAGATATAATTGCAATTGAATTGAGAATAAAGAATATATTACTTTTAAAAAATGTTTATATAAAAAATAATTGGGTAAATTTTTAATAAATAAAAAGTGTATATAAAATGCACATTTAAAAAGGAGAGAGTAAGTATGTTAAGTCAAAAAACAATAGAGATAGTAAAAAGTACAGTGCCGGTATTAAAGGAGCATGGATTAGAAATAACAAAAACTTTCTACAAAACAATGTTTACGAATAATCCAGAAGTAAAAGAAATGTTTAATATGGATAAACAAGAATCTGGAGAACAACCAAAGGCGCTAGCAATGACAATACTAGCAGCAGCTCAAAATATAGATAATTTAGAGGTGTTATTACCAGCGGCAAAGAAAATAGGAAATATTCATGTTAATTCAAATGTAAAACCAGAGCATTATCCAGTAGTAGGTAAAAATTTATTATTAGCAATAAAAGAAGTTCTAGGAGACGCAGCAACAGAAGATGTTTTAAATGCATGGGCAGAAGCTTATGAAGTTATAGCTAAAGTATTTATAGATGTAGAAAAAGATATGTATATAGATCAAGTATGCAGAGATAATCAAGTACATCAAAAAATGTAATTTAATAAAAGCTCCTTAAAGTATTGATATTTTTATCATTGCTATTAAGGGACTTTTATTAATTATTTTTGATTTTTATATAATATTAGGTTTTATAGATGTAGTACACAAAATGTAATTAAAGTATCTTATATTAACTGGTACAACTAGTTAATTTCTGTGTGTTTTATCAGGAAAAGTATGGAGTACTACAATTATACAATTTATCCATTTCAAGTTTATTTTTATTATAACATTAAATCTAATAAAAGTTAAACATTTTATATTTAATATATTCTGATATATAACTATGCATATTAATACAAATTTACAAATTATTATGTAAAAAAATGTAAATTAGTTGTTGAATTTATAAAATTTTTAATGCTACTATCTTTATAAACTTAAATTAATTAAAGGAGGGACTTATGAAAAGTTTAAAAGGAACAAGAACAGCTGAAAACTTAATGAAATCTTTTGCAGGAGAGAGTCAAGCAAGAACAAGATATACATATTATGCAAGCATAGCAAAAAAACAAGGGGATGTTCAAATATCAAACATATTTATGGAAACAGCAGAACAAGAAAAAGAGCATGCTAAGAAATTTTATAAATATTTAAAAGAAGATTTTATAGATGAAATGATAGAAATAACAGCAGCATACCCAGTATCATTCCATGAAGATACTATGGCAAACTTAAAAGCGGCTGCTGCTGGTGAAAATGAAGAATGGACAGAATTATACCCTGAATTTGCAAAGATAGCGAGAGAAGAAGGGTTTGAAGCTATAGCTAAAACTTTTGAGAGAATAAGTGGAGTAGAAAAAAGACATGAAGCTAGATATAATAAATTAGCTAAAAATATAGAAGAGGGAAAAGTATTTAAGAAAGATGAAAAAGTACTATGGAAATGTTTAAATTGTGGTCATATTCATGAAGGTGAAGAAGCACCTAAGGTATGTCCAACATGTGTACACCCACAAGGATACTTTGAAGTATTTATAGAAACATATTAATAACTATTTTTAAAATAGGATGAAAATAGTTGATAATATTAAAAAGTAAATAGAAATAGGCATATATATTAGAACTATTAAAGGTATGCCTATTTTTATTTTATAATCATAGACATCTATTATTTTTATTTAAGGCTATGTTTTAAATCAATGTTGAAAATGGATATTTTTTATATATGGGATATAATATGAATATATAAATGTTCGGAGGTTATAGTATGCCAAGTATAAAGTCTATATTAACAGATATACAAACATTACCATTAAACCAAGTAGAAGAATTATTATCATACTTAGAAGAATTTCTTGTATTAGGTTCTCAAGTAGGACAAGTATGCGAAGAAGTTAAATAGTTTAGATTTTCTAAATGTAAAGTATGCCCTCATTGTAGTTCTGAATCAATTTCAAGAAATGGTAAATATAA
>NZ_JAGHFM010000277.1 GCF_017888745.1 Terrisporobacter sp.
CAGACAAATATATAAATAAAAAGTCATTTATGATGAACTTAGTTATTCGACTAAAATCAATAAAATTACTCTCAAAATGCATTTTAATCAAATTAACATAAATCAACCAACAAGTCTATAGGTAAATTACTACTTATGCACAAAATTAAGAGCTTACGATTAAAAAATTAAAATATGAAAATATAAATTGTCTATATTATAAGTTAATCTATTGTGCTAGTTAAAGTTTTTTCAAATAAAGTAAACTACTTTTGATAAACTAAATCACCCATAAGCATCAGTTGATAGATATATTTTCAAGATACTAACTCTTTAATTTTTTCCTATAGATTTATCTTTACCCATAACTTTATTTATAAAGAATTTCCTTGGATCATGTTACCAACAGCTTCGCCCGTTGCTTAAATTTATCAATCGGAATTATAAATTATTCACAATTCAGATAGTTTATAATCCCTTAAAATATAAAAAAGGACTATGATTTTATACTCATAGTCCTAAAAATAGTTATCGTATATCTTAATTAAATTTAGAAAATATACATTACTATTTACATACTCTAGATTAACTTTTATTATTTTCACTATCTACTTTACTTGGAATAGTCCACTCTGACAAATTTTTTAATACATTTTTAACTCTTTTATAGGTTAAATTCACCATAATATATTTGTTACAAAATAAATTTAAGTTATTACAGTTGTATTAAATAATCATCTAATTTATATTTTTAAAAGTATTATTTTTATTTAATTTATTACCTACTTTATCTTTTACCATATTAATAATAGTACTTACTTCCTCTACCCTTAATATAACTATCATCGTCGCATAAACAAGTCCTCCAACTAATATTGAGCATGCTAATACTAAGTACTCTGTAAACATTCCTAATACTAAATTAGATAATAGTATTTCATAAGAATATCTTGTAGCTATTGCCATAACTAATGCTGAACATAATGATTTAAATACTGTTATATAAACTTTCTTTTGACCAAAATTCCCAAGTACCTTTGTCAATTTTCTAAACAATAAAATCATATATATATACGATGCAATACTAGTAGCAAAAGCTAGTCCATTATGTGACATAGATCTTATAAGTATAAAGTTTAATACAATATTTGCTATCATAGATAAAGATGCATTAACTACCGGTGTCTTTGTATCTTGTAAAGTATAAAATACCTTACTTAATAAATCTGTTATACCATAAGGAACCATTCCTATAGCATAGAATAATAACGCCTGAGATGTCATTAATGTTGCATTAGTATTAAATTCTCCTCTTTCAAACAATACTTTTATTATTGGTTGAGATAGTGTCATAGCCCCAATAGAAATAGGTAATACAAGTAATACTATACTATTTATGCCTTTAACTACCATTTTATTAAATTCATCTTTCTTTTTATCATGGGCCAATTTTGCAAGCATAGGATAAATAACTGATGTTAAAGTAGATATAAACATTACTATTATAACCGAATTCAATTTATTAGCATAATTTAGTATAGAAACAGTACCTTCATTTATAGTAGATGCTAAACTTCTATCAACTATAGAATTTAATTGATTGACAGCAACTCCAATAAAAACAGGTCCTAATAATAAAATCATTCTTTTTAAGTATTTATCTTTCAAATCTATATAAAGTTCATATTTAAATCCTTTTTTATATGCAAATGGAATTTGGAATATTAACTGACTTATTATGCCAAATAATGTTCCCCATATTAAAATATTAGGATTATACATTGCACTTAATATTATTGATGAAATAATAATTATATTGTATGGCAGTCCGATTAATCCTGGAATTGTAAAATCATCCTTAGACTGCAAAAATGCAGTAATCATACCACTTACACCCATAGATGCCATTCCTAAGATTAACACTCTAGTATACCTTATGGTTAATTCAAGCTTTTCTCCAGTAAATCCAGCCGCAAAAACTTTAACTAACGGTTTTGTAAATATTAATCCAACAATAGAAATTAATATACATAATAGTATTATTATATTTATTACATTATTAGTAAACTTAATTGCTTCTGATTCATCGTGCTTTGATTTTATATCAAAGTAAATTGGTATAAAGGTAGATGCAACAGCTGCCCCTATAGCCACAAATAATACAGATGGTATATTTAATGCTGTTATATAAGAATCAGTTACCATCCCTGCACCATATGTAGATGCTAATACCATTTCTCTAAAGAAACCTAATATCTTAGCTAAAACAGTAGCAATAACAAGTATAAATGTATTTTTCGCTAAGTTACTCATTTTACTCCCTTTCTAAAATTAGATACTAAATCCATCATTAATTATCTAATAATTTTTCTATATTTTTAATTTGGTTTTCAAGTGTAAATTGTTTAATTGTTTCAATACAATTTTTTGATTTTTTAGACCTTAGTTCATTATTTGTTAACATAAGCTCTAACGCATCTGCCACAGAATTAGCATCCCAATCTACAGATATCCCACAGCTTTCATCAGGATTTAATTCATTTAATCCAGCGACTTTGGTTGAAATAAATGGACATCCACATGACATACTTTCAACTAATACTGTTGGAAACCCTTCTACAAATGATGTCAAGCAATATACATCTGCATTTTTCATATATGGATATGGATTAGATTTAAATCCGTGCATAGTTACACTGTCATCTAAATTGTATTCTTTTATTAGCCTTTTAACATTATTAGTTTCTACTCCTTCACCAATAATATCAATATTAAATTCTAGAGATCTCTCTTTTAAGAGTTTAGCTGCTTCTATTAAAAGAGGTATATTTTTTCGCTCATCAATTTTAGATACTGTAACAATTGTATTTTTCTTTTTCTCTATATTGGCTTCTTCTTCTCTTTTTCTTTCAATATCTTTGAAATCATATCCATTATATATTTTTTGATTTTTATATTGTAAATGTGGATATAATTCATTAACCGAATCAAATGTCCTATCTGAAATAGTTATTATATGATCTACTTTTTCTAGGTGTCTCTTTTGTAATAAATACTTTTCTTGTATTTTAATTCTTTCCCTTCTATCCTCTATACTCCTGTAATCTAAATCTTCTATAGAACTATGTATCCATGATAATTTTAATACTTCTGAATCATCACTCAATAAGAACGTTGGATATAAATAGTTAAAAGATATTTCAACATCATATTTTTTACTTATAACTTTATTTCTTATCTTACTAGGATTTTTACATAATGTATCATATAAAAATCTACTTTTTAAATTTGATATTTTTCTAGTTACATAACTTCCATTATTATATTTTAATATAGGTTTTAGTAAATTTATATTGTCATTTACTTCCTCTTTATTTATATCAAAGTTTACAATTTCTAATATATCTATTTCATATTTATTAGGATTTAAATTATTAGCAACATTAGCTAAGATTCTCTCTGCTCCTCCACCAGCTGTAAATGACCATATTATAAACAAAATCTTCTTTTTCATATTTTACTCCTTATTTTTTATAACAAAACTCTTTGAGTTCCTCAGATATTAATTCTATATCCTTCTCAAAGTTATTATATTTTTCCCATAAGCAACAATTTTTTCTAGATATTTGTGGATTAAAGTATTTATATTTATTTATATGATTAATACTATCTATATCAAGGAATTTAATTACTCTATCTAGAGTATCATCATAATTAAATATAAAATCTTCAAATCTAATTCTTATAATACGATCCTTATCTTCATTTTCGTTTATATTTTTTCTAAGTAATTTAAACCATTTTATATATTCATTCACATCATGTGTTGGTATCCATCCTTCATTCCAAAATAATTTATTTAAAATATATAAATCCCTAGGATCTCTGTCTACAACTATTACTTTAGTATCATTTAAATATTTTAAATATCTATCTATATTTGTTGGTGGTATAAGCTGATCTAGTGCTAAATATTTATATTTACTATCTGAGTTAAGTACAGAGAATAATTTCTCAGTATATTCTTTTGTTAACTCATAGAATTCCCCGTTTCTAAATGATAAATTCATCTCAAGCTTCGGATATTTTGGTACTAATTCATAACTATGTTTAGCTTTTTTTAACTTAAATAATATTTTTTGAATCTTCTCCGGCACTTTATATTTTAATATTCTAACTAGTTCAGGATATCTATATTGATGCATATGCCAATTGCCCTGCCATGATATGTCAGTTAAATTATCAATATACTCGTTACTTAATTTCATGAATTCTTCGCCAAAGAATTCACTATATCCTCTATTTAAATGTTTTATTAATTTTTTAAATCTATATATACCTTCATCAGTTTTTAATCTATGAAAATCTTCCACAATATAGTGTTCTAAATCCGATATTCCATCTACTTCATATAAGAACGTAAACTCATAATCACCCATAGATTTTATATTTTCAAATTCTTTTAATAAATCTGTAACAACAGATGAACCTGTTCCTCCAAAACTAGCACAAGTAACTATACTATTATATTTATTCATAAACACCGTTCCTAACTATCTTATTTTTACAATAACTTATATACTTTTGTTCTAATAATCATCCTTGATATTAAATGACTTCTAAAGTATGGATTGCATAAAGCAACAAATTTAGATACTAATTTACTTAAAATATTAGAACCCTCTTTATTTTTTATCTTATAATAAAGCTCTTTTGATTTTATATGTATATTACAATCAACATTAGTATCTATATGCTTATTATAGTTACTTACACTCCCCCTACTCTTTTTATATGCTTTACGAATTCTTGTAGTCATAATTAGTTGTTTGTACTCACTTGATTGCGTTATACTATTTTGACGAATTCTATATTTTAGTAATTTTTCATCAATATTATAAAACTCATATCCACATATTGCCATTCTAATTAAAAAATCATAATCTTCAGCACATGGAATTTCATTATATTCTTTTAAATCATCCAAGATACTTTTTCTAAACATCCATGTTGGATGAGCAATACAATTACATAACCCTATACATTTTTTTAATTGTACAGGATCAGAAATTAATAAATTCTCATTTTTAATCTCTATATTTTCTTCATCTATAAGTAAGATATCAGTTCCTACTAGAGATATTTCATTATATGATTCTAGAATATTAACTTGTTTTAAAATTCTATCTCTATAAGATATGTCATCTGCATCCATTCTTGCTATATATTTTCCGCTGGCAACTTTTAAGGCCTTATTTAAGCTCTTTACTAGTCCTATATTTTTTTCATTCTCTATAATGACAATTCTTTCGTCTAACTCTTTATATCGATTTAATACATTTTTTATAATCTTATTTTGAGGATTATCTAAAACTATAATAAATTCAATATTTTTATAGCTTTGTTGCAAAATAGACTGTATTGATAAATCTAAATCATTAGAACTTTCATTATATGTACTCATTACTACTGAGACTAAAGGTGATACATTTATATGCTTATATTCTCTTTTCATTAATTTATTTTTAAATTCATTGGAATTAATACTAAATAAAATAGCCAAATACATTACAGTTGTTTCACTTGCAACGAATAAATTTTCAGAAACACTGCCTATTATGATTAAAATTAATACAGATATATAGAATATTTTTTTATCTTTATCTTCTATTCTTGTTACCTTGTTGATAAAAGATATAGAGAAATTTAATAGTAAAATAGTTCCTATAATTCCAGTATTAAATATTATTCTTAAATACTCATTATGCATTGAGTATCCTTCCATACCATAGAATTGTTCACTTCTATATCCGTAACCAAATATTACTCCAAGTATGTTCTTATACCAAACTTCCATATTACTTTTCCATTTTAAAATCCTCCAAGTAAATGAATTTATTTGATTTTCTGCTAGTCCATAATTTATATCAAATATTCTTAAATTAGCTAAACGATCCCCAAAACAAATTATGGTAAATAATATACCAACAAGTGTTATCCCTACTATAATAACTTTAGTTATTTTTGACTTTTCTTTTATAAACAGTATAAACTGATATAATAATATAAATCCTAATACTATGAATGCAGTTTTACTGCCTGCTGCTACCATCATAAAAATATTAAAAGCAATATATGGATATCCTATTTTTGCATTCATTTTTTTGCTATGTATGCTATACATGATACATAAAATAATCATTATCAGATAGAATGCGTAAAAATTAGGATGACTAAATATACTTTGAATTCTTCCAAATAAATATGTATATTTTAATAAATCATAAAGAATGATTAAATTTATTAAATAAGAAGCTTTAATAAATCCACTTATGAGATTTATATTCTTATTTGCATATATATAATAAATAATCGGTAATAACAACCATATCCTTATATAGGCTGTAAGTATGTCATTATGCCTCCCACCCCATAATAACGGTACTGTTGATAAAATACCAAAGGTCATATATATAAGAAATTTAGCAAATAAATCACCTTTTTTCAAACATTCTTTTAATTTTCTTCTATCAAAATATAATGACTTTAAACACAACAATGATAATAAAATATAACAAGTATACTTATACTTCAGTATATATTCAGTATTAAAAAAATTAAGGAAACATACATAAATAGTAATTAAACTTGACATAGATTATCACTCCCTAATTCTGAATATATATTATATAATTGTCTTATATGCTTACTTTCTGTGAACTTACCCTCATACTTTTTTAAACAACTCTTAGAAAATGCTATCCTTTTTTCTCTATTCTCATACATCTCAATAATTAACTTTCTTAATTCTTTTTCATTTTTTGCCTCATGGAGATATCCTTCATTATCAGAAATAATTTCTGGTATTCCACCCACTCTCGATGCAATTACAGGAACTCCGAAAGATATAGACTCTAATATTGACATTGGTATCCCTTCAAAATGTGATGGTAATATAGATACAAAGCAGTCTTTAAATAGTGTATACTTTTTATCATCATCAATCCAACCTGTAAAATAAATAATATCATCAAGTGATTTAGATTTAACATATGCTTTTATATCTTTAAGCTCTGGACTATCACCAGCTAAAATTAATTTCAGATTATATTCTCTCAAATCATTCATCACATTTATAGCTTCATAAACACCTTTTTCTTTAGTTAATCTAGAAATCATTAAAATTTTATTTGAATCTATATCATAGTTATCTATTGCCTCATTAGGTAAATAATTATATAA
>NZ_JAGHFM010000278.1 GCF_017888745.1 Terrisporobacter sp.
ACCATAAGGGAATCCCTATAAATTGTTCCATCAATATCAAAAAAAGCTCCTATATTTTTCATTGAATCACCTCATATAAGTATTTACTTTATTATATTATAAAATTCGATTTTATTGTAAACTATAATTGTAAATATTAAATAAAATATATTTAAATTAATAAATGACTATTACAAATTAAGGATGTGAATTTATGACATTTGACTATGCCAAAATGACAAAATCTAGACTCATGGGAAGTATGGGTCTTATTATAAAATATGAGAAAAAAGAAGATAATATATACCAATATTTTTTATTAGATGGAGAAGGATTAGGGATTGCTGACTATGTAAGTTTGAAAAATCCTACAACGAAAGAAGCCATAAGAGAAGAAGAAAGACTTATGGGTGGACTTGGTGAAAGTAGGATATTAGTAAAAGAAGAAGTTGCTTTGTTTTTAATAAATCATTTTGGGAAAAAGAATATTAAATATGGTAAGGATTTACCTGGAGATGTAGAGGAGTATATAGATATTATAGAAAACTTTGAATCTAAATTAACACTAGATGAGGTGTACCCTATTATATGTAAAAAAATAGAAAGTGGAGTAGAATTTATAAACTATATGACTATGAGGTTTATTGCTAGAGATAGAGAAAGTTTGAAGTACTTTTCAGATAGTGAAGAAATATCGAATAATCATATAACAAAAATAAACGGAGCCTTATTAAAAAATAAGGTCACAGATAGAGGTAATGGAGTATATATTAGTGAAGCTTTATATGAAGACGAAGATGGATATTATACTTGTAAAATAGCATTTAATATATCAAAAAATAAAGATGATTTTAAAATAGAGTCACTATTGGTAACGGATAAGGAGCCTATGTATGACTTTGAAGTTTTCGATGAAATATCTAAATCGGAATATATTGACGTTTATAAATTAAATAGAAAAGAAGAGTTTTTACAAGAATTTTATTATGATAATCCTTTTATGTTAAAGAGTGATATGGAAGAAGGGGTATTTTTCACTAGATTTAATTTTAATAATGATCATGTTAAACAAGATGTATATGTGATTAACAATGATATAAAATCTATTTATTATCAGGTTGGAGATGAATTTTTCATAGGTACATATTCTGAAAAAGATAGAAAGTATATTAATAAACTTCTTTTAGCTAAATATAAAGATTACCTTAATGTAGAGGATAGTTATTTCTTTGAAGAAAATGTATTATATGATTTTGTGGAATCTGGTTCTGATGATTTTGAAGACTTTTTAAATTAAATAATTGTACATACCGTATATTTTTTATTAATAACTATAAATATGAAGAAATAAATAATCAAAATTAAGGGGGATTAAATTGATTGAGTTTTTTAAAAAAGAATTTTTTATATTTATAGTTATGGGATGTATATATACTAATATAGAATTGACTTTTAGAGGGTATACACATCCATCTATGATAGTCGTTGGAGGTGCCTGTGGTGTTTTGATAGGGTTGATTAATAATATAGCACCGAATAAAAAGCTATATAAGCAATGTTTGATAAGTATGGTAATAGTCACATTGATAGAATTTATTTCAGGCTATATCTTAAATATCAAAATGGGCCTAAATGTATGGGATTATTCTGATTTACCATTCAATTACAAAGGACAAATAAGCTTGTTATTTAGTGTTTTTTGGTTCTTTTTAAGTATTATTGCAATCTGGTTAGACGATTATTTAAGATATAAATTTTATGGAGATAAGAAACCAAATGATTTATTTATCTATATAAAATATTTATTTACATTTAGATCATATAGATAATTTGACTTTACATAAAAAATTCTCTTTGTTCAGATGAGAAAGTTGGAAATTATATTTTAGTTATAGAACGTATAATTTCTTTATAATTAAAAAAAGAAGGGCAATGCTAGTTAAACTAGATTGCCCTTTTTGTATTTATAATATTGGGGGAATATTATGAGGAATACATTATGTATTGTAGACAGAATAAAAATTTTTATAACACTTTTTTCAAAAAAAAATAAAAAATAAATAAATCCCCCTAAAAAAGGAGGATTGCGGATTGATATTAATTAATATTAAAATGTTTTTGACTTACATTTCTTCCTCATCGAATTCTTCCATACTGATTGGTGGAATATTAGGCATTGTACCAGGGTATACCATATTAGGGTACATCATTCCAGGATAAAACATGTTTGGAGGATACATACCAGGATACATCATATTTGGGGGGTACATACCAGGATACATCATGTTTTGTGGTATCATAGGAATAACTGGTATATTATTACCCATTGAATTGTTCACACCATTATTCATGTTATCATTCATAATATTACTCATATTATTGTTTGGAATATTATTTAGATTATTTTGACTGTTAGTGTTACTCATATTGCTATTATTTAAATTATTGTTTGTGCTATTGTTAACATCATCTAAAGGTTCATTTATTTTATTTTCTGGCATGGTATCATATGGACTTAATTGAGGATATTCTATATATTGATTTGAGTATGTTGAATAGTTATTACTTGCTTCATTGTTATCCATGTTGTTAGAATTTTTCATATTATTAGGATTCATATTTTGCATAGGCATACCATTCATATTATAAGGACTCATATACATAAGAGGATCTATATATGGTTGAGGATATATATAGTATGGATCTATATTATCGTTTCTATTTTGATACATATTATAATTCATTTTGAAATTAACTCTCCCTTCTAATTAACTTTTAAAACTGTTATTTATTAATACTACTAATATATATATTATAAAAAAAATGATATATGAGTGTTTTAAAAATGTAAAAACTAAAAAATATTTATAAAAAGTTGTTGCATAAAAGATTTAAATAACATAATATAAATATATGAACAGTTATTCATATATTGTAAGTGTAAATGGAGGAATATGAGATGAGTGATATAATTACAGGTTGTGAATCTTGCTTTATACATGAAGAAGTAGTTGGAAAGGTTAGAAATGAAATGCCTGAAGAGGAAAAACTTTATGATTTAGCAGAGCTATTTAAAGTATTTGGGGATACAACAAGAATAAAAATAATTTATGCATTATTTCAAGAAGAAATGTGTGTATGTGATATAGCAGATCTTTTAAACATGACTCAATCAGCAATATCTCATCAGTTGAGAGTGTTAAAACAAGCTAGATTAGTTAAATTTAGAAAAGAAGGAAAAGTAGTTTATTATTCTTTAGATGATAACCATATAAATCAAATTTTTAATTGTGGATTATGCCACATAGAAGAAACTTATAACCGTTAGGAGGAGAGAGTATATGTCAACAGCAGTTTTAGTGAAGAGAGAACTTCTGCTTGGTGGTTTAACATGTGCTCACTGTGCAGAAGTTATAGGTGATACTGTAAAAAATATAGATGGTGTACAAGCAAGTAATATGAACTTTATTAGTAAAAAGTTAACATTACAGATAGATGCTTGTAAAAATGAAGAAGATATAATAGATGAAGTTATTAATTTAATTAACAGTATAGAACCGGGATTAGACATTGAAGTTATAAATAAAATTACGAAAGAATGTAATAGAAAAGAATTAATGTTAGGAGGACTTAGTTGTGCTCATTGTGCAGAAGTAATAAATGAAAAAGTATCTTTAATAGATGGTATAAAAAAGTCTAACTTAAATTTTATAAATAAAAAGTTATTAATTGAAATAGATTCTGATGATGAAAATGTTGTTATCGGAAATGTGATTGATGTAATAAATGATGTAGAACCAGGGCTAGATATTGAATTAATAGATAATAAAAAGTTAAATAAATATAATAAAAAAGAATTAACACTAGGAGGACTTAATTGTGCTCATTGTGCAGAAGTGATAAATGAAAAAGTAGCTTTATTGGAAGGTGTTAAGTCAGCTAATTTAAATTTTGTTAATAAGAAGTTATCAATAGAAATTGAATCTTCTAACGAGAGTAATATTATTAAAAATGTTATAGATACAATAAATGATATAGAATCAGGATTAGATATAAGCATATCTAGCAAAGAAGATAGAAAACAAAATAAGCAAGATGGCAAAATACGAAAAATAAAAAAAGACAACGGTAAAAAAGAACTTATAAAAATAATTATAGGGGCGTTGGTATTTATATTTGCCTTTGTAGAAGAAGCTATGGGGGTAAGTAGTAAATATTCATTAATAATTTTTCTAATTTCTTATTTAATAGTAGGTGGAGATGTTGTATATAAAGCATTAAGAAATATAACAAAAGGAAGAATATTTGATGAAAACTTTCTAATGACAGTGGCTACAATAGGTGCAATTATAATAGGAGAGTCATCAGAAGCTGTTGGTGTAATGTTATTCTATAAAGTAGGAGAATATTTACAAGAGCTTGCAGTTGGTAAATCAAGAAAATCTATCTCTGATTTAATGCAGATAAGACCTGATGTAGCTAACTTGAAGGTAGGAAACTCTATAAAAGTTGTAGACCCAGAAGAAGTTGAAATAGGTGATATTATAGTGGTTAAACCAGGAGAGAAAGTTCCTCTAGATGGTGTGGTAGTAGAAGGTAATTCCATGGTTGATACATCAGCTCTAACTGGCGAATCAGTTCTTAGAAGTGTAAAAACAGGTGATGATTTACTATCAGGATTTATTAATAAAAATTCTTTATTAACAATAAAGGTTACTAAAGATTTTTCTGAATCTACAGTTTCTAAAATATTGGATCTTGTTGAAAATGCAAGTAGTAAAAAATCTAAAACAGAAAACTTTATATCTGTATTTTCTAGATATTATACTCCTATAGTAGTTATATTAGCAGTATTAATATCAATATTACCGCCTTTATTTATATCTGGAGCATCATTTGCTGAGTGGGTACACAGAGGATTAATTTTCTTGGTAGTATCTTGTCCATGTGCTTTAGTTTTATCTATACCTTTAAGTTATTTCAGTGGTATAGGAGTTGCATCTAAAAATGGAATATTGATAAAAGGAAGTAATTATTTAGAAGCATTAAGATATGTAGATACTGTTGTATTTGATAAAACAGGTACACTTACAGAAGGTGTATTTGATGTTGTACAAGTAAATTCAATAGGAATATCTGAAGGAGAATTAATAGAGTATGCTTCTATAGCAGAAGCTAATTCTAATCATCCAATAGCAAAATCCATATTAGGATATTATAATAAGGAAGTAGATTTAAATAAAATTGAAGAATATGAAGAAATAGCAGCTCATGGTATAAAGGTGAAATATGAGAGTGATTATATATTAGCTGGTAATGAAAAGTTAATGGAAGCTAATAATATAGATTTTGAAAAGGTCAAAGAAATAGGAACAGTGGTTTATATAGCAGTAAATAATGAGTTTAAAGGATATATAGTAATAGCTGATAAAATAAAAGCTGATAGTGAAGAAGCTATAAGAGAAATTAAATCTCAAGGTATTAGACAAACTGTAATGCTAACTGGTGATAATAAAAACGTCGCTGATGCAGTTGCATCTAAATTAAAATTAGATAAAGTATTTTCTAATTTATTACCAAATGAAAAAGTTGAAAAAATAGAAGAAATATATGTAGGTAGAAATGAAAAAGAAAAAATCGCATTTGTTGGTGATGGAATAAATGATGCTCCTGTGCTTGCTCGTGTTGATGTTGGTATTGCTATGGGTGGACTAGGATCAGATGCAGCAATAGAAGCAGCAGATGTAGTTATAATGACTGATGAACCAAGTAAAATAGCTCAAGGTATAAAAATATCTAAAAAAACTTATAAAATAGTATGGCAAAATATTATATTTGCTTTATCTATAAAAGTGATTGTTATGATATTTGGAGCATTAGGTATGGCAAGTATGTGGGAAGCTGTATTTGCAGATGTAGGTGTAGCATTACTAGCAGTTTTAAATGCTATGAGAGTTATGAGATAATAATAAAGAGCTTTAGTTGTCTTGAACGACTAAAGCTTTTTGTTATTTAAAAATACTTTAACTTTGATATAGATAAAAGATATATCTATAATTACGTATAATAGAATGTAATTAAGTAAAAATTATATTAAGATTATGACTTAGATTATTTTGAAATATGTATGATTTTTTTGTTAAAGTAAAGATAATATCTGTTTTATAGATTAATGAGTAGTATAAAGAACTGAAGTTATTTTATATTAAAATTAAAAAATAATAAAAAAGTATTGACCATATAAATGAAAGGTGGTATAGTAATACTTGTCCTTGAGACAGGGCAAAACATCAACAAAAACTTTGAAAAAATTGTTGACAAGTAAGCAAGTGAATGATAAAGTATAACTTGTCAAATCGATAAAAAATATCGAAAAAACTTTTGAAAAAAGTGTTGACAAAGGAAAATGACTTTAGTAAAATAAATAAAGTTGAAATAAATAAGAACTTTGAAAATTAAACAGTAGGTTAACAATAAATTAATTCTTTAAGAATTAAACACAAACAAACCAAGCCAGATATTCAGATAATGATTAATCTGAGC
>NZ_JAGHFM010000039.1 GCF_017888745.1 Terrisporobacter sp.
AAATAGTAACCATATACCCCTTGAAGGTTTATTTAATATAGATCCAGTTATAGATAAAGTTGAAAAAGGTATGATACTAGATCCTAATGAGTTAGTTTCTGTGGAAGATTTTTTAAGAGGATGTAGAAAGATAAAATCATTTATGATTGATAAAGAATTTTATTCACCTACTTTAAGTTCTTACTCTCTTAATATTACAGAATGTGAAGATATTGAAGAAGAAATAAAATTTTGCATAAAAAATAATAAAGTTTCTACTGAAGCTAGTAAAGAGCTAAAGAAGATTAGAAGAAGTATTGATATTACAGAAGATAGGATAAAAGAAAAATTAAATAAATTTTTAACTTCTTCTACAAATAAGAAATATATTCAAGAATTTATTATAAGTAAAAGAGATGATAGATTTGTTATACCTATTAAAGCATCTTACAAAAATGAAGTAGATGGAGCAATTCTTGATACTTCTTCAAAGGGTTCTACTGTATTTTTAGAGCCAAGTTCTGTATCTAGATACTCTGTAGAATTAATCACTTTAAAAAGTGAAGAAGCAGTGGAAGAATATAAAATATTATCTTATTTAACAGAAATGATTTATGACAAGATTCAAAATGTTAAACTTAATATGGAAGTAGTATCACAGTATGATATGATATTTGCTAAAGCAAAATTTAGTCAATCTACTAAATCTATCACTCCAAAAATAAATAATCAGGGATATATTAAAATTATTAAAGGGAAACATCCACTTTTAAAAGGAAATGTGGTACCTTTAGATTTTGAAGTAGGGAATGATTATAGAAGTTTAATTATAACTGGTCCTAATGCTGGAGGAAAGACTATTACTTTAAAAACTGTAGGATTATTAACTCTTATGGTTCAATGTGGATTTGATATTCCTGCTAATGAGGATAGTCATATAAGTATATTTGATAAAATATTTGTTGATATTGGTGATAATCAAAGTATTGAAAATGCATTAAGTACTTTTTCTTCTCATATTAAAAATATAGCAAATATTATGAGAGAATCTAATAAAAATACGTTAGTGTTGTTTGATGAAATAGGCTCTGGAACAGATCCTAATGAAGGTGCAAGTCTTGCTATTGCTATATTAGAAGAGTTTTATCAAATGGGATGCACAGTTATTGCATCTACTCACTATGAAGAAATTAAAAGATTTGCAAATGAACATCCTCATTTTGAAAATGCAGGTATGATGTTCGATAAAGAAACTTTAGAGCCACTTTATAAACTTATGATAGGAAAATCAGAAGATAGCAATGCATTATTTATTTCTAAAAAGATGGGAATAAAAGATAAGGTATTACAAAAAGCTAAAGCTTACATGAATGATAAAAATTATGATTTTACTTTAGTAAAAGAAAATAAAATTTCATCTGTAACTATTGAAGATAAAAAAGAAGTGTTAAAAGACATGCCTAACTTTGAAGTGGGAGATAAAGTAGAATTATTAGATTATGAAGATTTTGCTATAGTTTATAAACCTATGGATAAATTCAATAACATAGAAGTTTTGTATAAAGATGAGTTTATAAAGGTTAATGTTAGAAGAATGAACTTAAAATTTAAGGCTAAAGATTTATATCCAGAAGGGTATGATTTAAATAGTTTATTTGTTAGTTATGAAAAAAGAAAGTTAGATAGAGATATTGAAAGAGGCTCTAAAAAAGCTTTAAAGAAAATACAGAGAGAAATTAGAAATAGTAGATAATATATTGTTTTTTATAAAGAGTAAATTCATTTAGAATTTACTCTTTTTTGATTGTATGGAAATTATACTTTATATGATTTTTAGTCTTAGTTGATTTAAATTGAGTGATGGTATTTTTATAATTAAAGAATTAAGTAAATTGTAAATATTTAAAAATATTAAATAAAGTGTTTTTAAGTCAAATCACTGGGTAAATATGTAATATAAATAATGTAAAACATTCTATTCACTTAAAAACACTTTAATATTCTATAAGAAAAGCTATGCCCATTTAGCCAGGGTATAGCTTTTTCTTAATTGTAAGGAAATTATATGTTATCTGCTTTGTAGATAACATATAATTTCCAACTTTGTTACTTGAGCAACGGACGTAGTCGTTGGCTATATGAAGTGGAGCGCCCACGCAGTGGCTTAAGCAAAGCGGATTTTTTATTTTTATAAAACATATTTGATACCGATAATTTATATTATACAAACTGTTTAATGATTTAATTGTGGAAATCTAAATAAACATCTACAGTTAGAGTAAGAACAGCTTGCTACCAACATATTATCTCTAGGTCTAATTTCTACAAACTTTCCGTTTGGCGCAAGCAGTGTAAACGTCATGTAACCATGTCTAAATATAATGAATCTAGAAGCTTTATCTTTATTTACATCGGCTATCAATGAACCTTGATTGTTAATCCTAATAAATCCTTCACCAACTACTCTTAATATGACATGGGTACTAGTTACAGGTATTATTCTAAATGCTTCTCCTTTATTATAGTCAGTACCAACTGCGTATAATATATCCTCATTTCCAGGTATTATGAATGTATTTGTATATACAGATTTAATTTTTATATTAGGCATTTTTTGTCCTGGTGGGATAACAGGTCCGGGTCCTTGTTGAGGAGGAAAGTATGGTGGAATAACAATACCAGGATATTGCTGAGTAGTGTAGTTTTGCTGGATATTAGGACTAGGACCTTGTTCAGATAAATAATATTTATCTACTTCATAATCTTCATTTTCATTTGAGATATTATTTTGTGAAGTATTAGTATTTTGAATATTGTCATTCTGTGAGAATATATTATTTAATTGATTTATATTACTAGGGTTTTGGACGTTAGTGTTATCTTGATTGATTAAATCTGTATTTTGTTCATTTATGTTATCTTGTGGAAGGATAGTACCAATATCCTCAATTGGTATGTTATTTTCATCTAAAATAGAATTAGTATATGTCATACTTATATTATTTTCTAATACATCATAGATTTCATTCTGATTTAAAGTATTATCTGATGTAATTCGAGCTTTTGATTTATTAATTTTTTTTAATTTTAATTTATTTTTTTTCATAGCGTTCCCCCTAAATATTCTTATTACTCATTACTATGATAATAAATTAAGAATAGTTACATTTATGATTTTATAGCGTTATCTTGAGGATATAATTAATATTTAATTATTTGTTAATTACTCTAATGATTATAAAAATTAGAACAATATGAATAAAAAGTATAAGAAGAAAGCATTTAATAATTAAAGTAACTAGAAGAATCATTAATGTTTAAGAATATTTATTACTCAAAAACATGAACATAAACAGTTCCAGAGAAAATATTATTTATGCCACTAAAAGTAAAGTTAAATTCAGAAGGAATAGAATCTAAAAACCATGTAATAGAGTTATTATCTTCTACATATTTACCATTATGGGATGGAAAAATATTTTCTATTATATTTCCATTTATATCTTTCAGAAAATCTAAAGATAATTCAATGAAGTTTCTGTCATTAGTAATATTTTTCTCTATATAAATTTTTTGCTTATTTGCATGTAAAAATTTTATATCTTCGTATATTGAAGATAAGGGTGATAAATCACACAAATTATTTTCGCTAAGGTCTAAGTAAATTAGTTTTTTTAAATTAGATATAGAATTTATATTATATATTTTGTTTCGGACCAAACTTAGTATTTTTAAATTATCGGCATATTGCAATCCTTCTAGATTTTTTATATAAACACCAATTTCATCTAATATAGTTAATTCTTTTATATTTTCAGGTGTAATCACAGACTTATTATTTTTATTTAATGTAATATTTATTATAGATTTTAACTTTTCATCTGGTACACGTAATTCTTTTTTTAAATTTTTAGCAGAAAAATAAGTTACAGAAGATGGTATATATAGAAAATCTGTTATGTTAGTTTCATCAATTATCAATGAATACAAATTCTCTGCATGTTCTAGTCCTTTTAGAGAAGAGATTTCCATTTTACTAAGATTCAAAGTTCTGAGTTTTAATAAATCTTTTTTAGTAATAAAGTCATGGTTTATATTTAATATATTTTTTATTTTATTTTTTAGATGATCATCTTGGATAGAAGCAATTTGATTTAGTCCAATTATATTTATAGTTACTTTTCCTGAAAAAAAGCCATCTTCAGAAGAAAAGGTGAAGCTTGGATTTTTATAAGCAACTATAGCAGTTTCCCAAATTATTTTTTTATTTTTTTCAATATATATGCCAAAGTCAGAAGGATCTATGTTAAATGGTGTTTTTCCATTTATATCTTTTAAAAAGCTTATATCTAAGATATAATAATCAGTCAAATCTAATACATCATTTATTTGTATATTTTGATCCTTAGCTTTTAAATCAACAAGACCTTTTATGTTTGATAAGGGAGATAAATCGCTTATCATATTTTCATTTAGTTTTATAACTCTAAGATTTTTGCTTGTAGCAAGAGGAGATACATCTTGTATTTTATTGCAACTTAGAAGTAAGGAGTTAAGATTAGTCATTTTAGATAAATCAGGTATACTTTTTATATTATTATTATTTAGGAATAGGGTATTTAGTTTATCAAGTTTATTTATGATATTTATATCTATAATTAAGTTATTTTCAATTAATAATTCTGTCATATTTTTGGCATATTGTAATCCTTCTAATGAGCTTATATAGTATCCGATGGAGGAGTCATCTGTATATATATAGCTATTTATACTTTCTAAATCTGACTTAGTGATGGGAGTTTTTTCTGGTCTGGAAAAGTATTCATTTATGATTCTTTTTAGATTTATGTCAGGTACAAGGTTGGCCATTTTATACACCTCCTTTGTTAAGTATATACTATGACTTAATAGATAAAATTGTTAATAATAAATTTATATTTTTAGTATAAGTTATTATTTTTAGCCAGCAACGAAATTGATTTTTACAAAAGTGATTATAGTAAAAATTGTTTATTAAAAAATAATAATATATATTTATTATTTTTTAATATTTATACATTTTTGATATTTAATGTAAAATTAATGATATTTAATACATTGATGCAATTAAACTAGTTAAGTAGTTCTTAATTTAATTACTATTGTATTTTAAGCAAAATAATTCAACGAAGTATTTACTAATTGGGGGAAGTATGAATAAAAGACAAGAAGAATTATTAGGGATGTTAATCAAAGAGAGTGATTATATTAATATAAAATATGTGACTGAAAAATTAAGTTGCTCTGAAAGAAGTATAAGAAATTATTGTAATGATATAAACAATTGGTTAAGTACATTTTCTAATGTCAGAATAGATAGAATTTCTAACTTGGGCCTAAAATTAATAGATTATGATAATGAAAGAAATATGGTAAGTCAAAAATTAAGAAGAGAAGTTAAAAAGTTAAATAGTAGTTTGTATAGGCATATAGAAATATTAAACTTATTGTTAATTAATAAAAGTACTAAGATAACAGTATCGGATATTTCTAAAAAGTTATATATAAACAAGAATATAGTAAGAGAAGAAATAAATGCTTTAATTAATAGTTTAAATGAATATGAATTGGAATTAAGTATTAAGAAAAATACAGGTATTTCTATTTTAGGTGCTGAAAAAAATATAAGGATAATGTTAGTTGATTATTTTTATAAATACATAGATAATTTTAGGCTAAATATGGAGGAAGTAGAAATTTTCCATACGGTTGATGTAATTGTATGTAGAAATATAATGAATATGATAGAAGAAAGATTAAATATGAGATTTACAGATATATCTTTCAAACAGTTAACATTATTTTTTATTATAAGTATTATAAGAATTAGACAAGGTAAATCTTTAAATTTAAATGAAGATTATGACTATGGAAACTTAACAGAAATATTAGATGATATAGAAGAAGAATTAAAATCAAATTTAGCTATAAATATAAATAAAAATGAAAAAATATTTTTTGTTTCTTTAATTCAAAGTATGAACAAAGAATTAACTAATAATCAAAACTTAATAATAGATAAGGATATAGAAAAGCAGACTAAAGAAATCATTAAATTAGTATCTGAAGAATCCGGAATAAATTTTGAGGAAGATGTTTTATTATACGAGCACTTGCTGTATCATATTAACACTACTAGTAAACAAATAAAAAATAATGTCAGCCTAAAAAATCCATTATTAGAAGATATAAAAGGCAGATATTATTTTTTATTTAATGTTATATCTGATGCTATTAGAAATAATAATGATGTATATGTAAGTGAAGATATAATAGCATATTTAACACTTCATTTTCAGGTATCACTAGAGAGAAAAAAGAGAAGCAGAGAAGATTTTAAGAGAGTATCAATAGTTTGCCCTTTAAGTTTTGGTGTGAGTACATTATTAAAAGTTAAATTAGAAAAAAAATTTGATGATATAAAAATAATTGAAACCATAAGGGAAGAAGATTTAAAAAGAAATAAATTTAATAAAAATATAGATTTTATGATAACATTAAGAGACTATGAAAATATCCATATTCCTAAATTCATAACAACTCCTTTATTTACAAAAGAAGATGAAATAAAATTGAAAGAATTTATTTCAAGTATAAAGGTTAAAGATACTTCTTATAGTATTATGAATAAACTTATGATTTCTGATTATTTTATACAAGAAATAGATTATGAAGATGTATATGAGTGTATAAAATATTTAGCAGAAAGATTGGTCAAAAAACATTATGTGGATAAAGAATATGTAAATTCTATAATTGAAAGGGAACATGCTTGTCCTACATATATAGGAAATGGAATATTATTGCCCCATGGGGATATTAAATATGTAAAACAATCAGTACTTTGCTTTGCTAGACTAAAAAATCCTATAAAATTAAAAAATGGCCATCATACAAAAATAATAATTATACTAGCATATAAAAATGATAATAGAGAAGAGTTTCAAGAGTTATTCCAAGAAGTATCAAGGCTTATTGAAGATGAAAAGATGGTAAAGGAAATAATGAACTGTAAAATAAAAGACATAAAAAATATTTTAATATAAAAATAATAAAGATAAAATAAAGCATAATGTTTTCCGAAAAAGGGAAAATGTTATGCTTTTTATATTATTTTTATAAAATATAATGATATTGTAGTAAATTAATTTTAACAAATTTGACTTAATAAAAGGATGGGGATTTAAATGGTAGGAGGAGTTAAAATTGTAACTATTGGTGGTGGATCAAGTTATACACCAGAACTAGTAGAAGGATTTATAAAAAGATATGACGAGTTACCAGTAAGAGAATTATGGCTTGTTGATATCGAAGAAGGACAAGAAAAACTAGAGATAGTTGGAAATCTTGCTAGAAGAATGGTTAAAAAAGCTGGAGTTGATATAAAAATATATACAACTTTGAACAGAAGAGAAGCCCTTAAAGATGCAGACTTCGTAACAACTCAGCTTAGAGTGGGACAACTAGATGCAAGAATAAAAGATGAAAAAATACCATTATCTCATGGTGTTATAGGTCAAGAAACTAATGGAGCAGGAGGTCTTTTTAAGGCATTAAGAACAATACCTGTGATATTAGATATAGTTAAAGATATTAAAGAACTTTGTCCAAATGCTTGGCTTATAAACTTTACAAATCCTGCTGGAATTGTAAGTGAAGCTGTTTTTAGATATACAGACTTCGAAAAATACATAGGTCTTTGCAATGTACCAATAGGAATGAAGAAAGAAGTGGCAAAAGCATTAGATGTTGATTCTGAAAGAATCGATATGGATTTTGCAGGTCTTAATCATATGGTATATGGACTTAAAGTAAGGCTTGATGGAAATGACATAACAAAAGAAGCAGTTGAAAAGTTTTTAGAAAATAATATGAGTATGAAAAATATAAAAGATATTAGATTTAATGATGAATTTGTTAAATCACTAGGTATTATACCTTGTCCATACCATAGATATTATTATAAAAAAGAGGATATGCTTGAAAGTGAACTTGATGACTTTAAAGAAGGCAAAATAAGAGGACAAATAGTTAAGAAATTAGAAGAATAATTATTTGAAATTTATAAAGATGAAAGCTTAGATATAAAACCACCTCAACTGGAACAAAGGGGAGGGGCTTATTATAGTGATGCAGCATGTAATTTAATAAATTCCATCTATAATAATAAAAAAGATATACAAGTGGTAAACACTTTAAATAAAGGTGCAATAATCGATTTTAAAGATGATGAAGTAGTAGAAGTGAGTTGCATAATAACAAAAGAAGGTCCAAGACCTATATCTATAGGACATTTACCAGTTGAAATAAGTGGACTAGTAAGAAATATTAAATCATTTGAGCTTTTAGCAGCAAAAGCTGCAGTTACAGGTGATTATAAAACAGCTTATACAGCATTATGTATAAATCCATTAACACCATCTGATGACAAAGCTAAAGTTATATTAGATGAATTAATGGAAGCTCATAAAGAATATCTTCCAAAGTTTTATGTATAGTAGGTGATAAATTGAATAAGTTGATTGTTAATGCCGACGATTTTGGATATTGTGAATCAGTGAACTATGGAATTATATCATCTCATGTGAATGGAATTGTAACTTCTACAACTATGATGGCTAATATGCCTGGATTTAATCATGGTGTTAAGTTATTGCAAGATTTTGATACTCTTGGATGTGGTGTTCATATGACATTAAGTTGCAATAAACCACTAAATGATAACTTAAAAACATTGGTTGAGGAAAATGGAAGATTTCATAGAAGAATAAATGAAGAAATAATAAAGTGTATAGATTTAGATGAGTTATATATAGAATTTTGCTCGCAAATAGACAAAGTTATAAAATCTGGGGTTAAAGTAACTCATTTAGATAGTCATCATCATGTCCATACAATACCTCAGTTTGAAGAAGTTATAAAAGTTATATTAGACAAGTATCAACTTCCAATTAGAGGCAATTTTAAATATGACTTTAAATATGAAAAAGCAATACCATGTTTAGATACTTTCTACAATAAAAATATTAGCATAAATTATTTTGAGAAAAATATTGAAAAAATAAGATCTTATGAAGTATGTGATATAATGTCTCATCCAGCCTTCTTAGAAAGTTACTTATTAAATTCAACGTCTTATGCAATGGAAAGAGTAAAGGAACATGAAATATTAACTAGCAAGGAAGTCAAAAACTTTATTAAAGAAAATAATATAGAATTAACTAACTATAAAAATATATAAAAAAGTATTATGGAGGATTAAGAATGGAAGAAGTAGTTTTAGGAATTATCATACATGCTGGAAATGCTAAATCAAAGCTTTATGAGGCATTATCTAGTGCGAAGGAAAAGGATTTTGCAAAAGCTGAAGAACTTTTAGAAGAAGCTAATCAAGAAATATTAAATGCTCATAAAATACAAACTAATTTAATTCAAGGTGAAGCAGCAGGTAATAAACCTGAGGTATCAATGTTATTAATACATTCTCAAGATCATTTAATGACTTGTATGAGTGAAAGAAATCTTATAAAAGAAATAATTGATTTAAGAAAAGAAATGAACAAATAAAGGAGTGTTAATTATGAAAAGAAAAATTTATTTATTTTGTAGTGCAGGTATGTCAACAAGTTTATTAGCGAGTAAAATGCAAAAGGTAGCAGATGAACATAGCTTACCAATAGAAGTTGAAGCTTTTCCATATTTAGAAATCGATAAAATCGTTGAAGAAAGAAATCCAGATTGTATATTACTTGGGCCACAAGTTAAATACATGTATAACGAGATAAAATCAAAGTTCGAACCAAAAGGATTACCAGTACAAGTTATAGATATGTCTGATTATGGAACTATGAATGGGGAAAAAGTTCTTAAGACAGCTATAAAACTTATAAAAGCTAGCCAAGCATCAAATGCTTAAAAATAAATATTTATAAATATTTAGGGAGTATTAAATTTTTTAGGAGGGAATTACAATGGACAAAATTATGTCAAAATTAGAAAAAGTGCTTATGCCAATGGCAGAAAAAATAGGCCAAAATAAGTTACTTATAGCAATCAGAGATGGTTTCTTAGTTTCATCGCCATTATTAATAGTAGGTTCAATATTTTTATTAATTGCTAACTTCCCAATACCAGGATGGGATGAGTTTTGGGCTCAGTTCTTCGGAGCAGATTGGGCAGCTAAAATGACTCATCCAGTAAATGCTACATTTGAAGTTATGACTTTACTTGCAGTGCTTGGTATAGGATACTCTTATGCAAAACAAATAGGTGCTGACCCTATTGCTTCAGCAGCAGTTGCACTAGTTGCATTCTTCATATTAACACCATTTAAAATACCATTCACACCAGAAGGTACAAAAACTGCTTATGAAGTTACTGGTATACCATTAGGATGGATGGGATCTAAAGGTATGTTCGTTGGTATGATAACAGCTATAACATCGGTAAAACTATTTGCAGCAATAACTAACAAAGGTTGGGTAATAAAGATGCCAGATGGAGTTCCTCCAACTGTTTCAAAATCTTTCGCAGCATTAATACCAAGTGCAGTTGTTATGGTAACTTACTTTATAATTAACTCATTAGTAGAACTTACTCCTTATGGAAATATACATGAGTTTGTATACTTATTTTTACAAATGCCATTATTAGCATTAGGTAATAGTTTAGGTGCTATGACTATAGCATATATATTCTTACACCTATTCTGGTTCTTTGGAATTAACGGAAGTAGTGTTGTAGGAGCAGTATACAATCCAATATTAAAAATATTATCAGCTGAAAACTTAGAAGCATTTAAATCTTGTTTAGAAATACCAAATATAATAACAGGACAATTCCAAGATATGTTTGCTACATTTGGTGGTGCAGGAAGTACATTATCACTTCTTATAGCTATGGTATTAATTTGTAAAAGTAAACGTATAAAATCTTTAGGAAAATTATCTATGTTACCAGGAATATTTGGAATAAATGAACCGATGATATTTGGTTTACCAATAATGTTAAATCCAATTTTATTAATACCATTTGTTTTAGTACCTACAGTAAATATAATAATAACTTACTTCTGTATGTCAGCAGGGCTTGTTCCTTTAACAAATGGAGTACAGTTACCATGGACAACACCTATAATATTCTCAGGGTTCTTGACTACGGGATGGCAAGGTGCAGTGCTTCAAGTAATTTTACTTGTAATAGGTGTATTTATGTATATACCATTTATAAAAATGTTAGATAATCAATATCTAAGAGAAGAAGAACAACAACAAACTGAATCAATTGATGATGACGACATATCATTTGATGATTTAGTATTATAGGAGGCTATTATGAGTAAAATTTTAATGATACTAGATCAGATTCAAGCTGGAGCAGGAGGTAAAGAAAAAGCAGATTTACCACCTGCAGGTAAATCATTACCATTAGGTCCAGGTGTTATGATGGAACCATTTTTAGGTGATTCAAAAATAGTAGCTACTCTTTATTGTGGAGATGAATTTTTTATGAAAAATTCAGAAGAAGTAAGTAATAAAATGTGTGCAATGGTTAAAAAATTAAGTCCAGATGTTGTAATATGTGGGCCAAGCTTTAACTATGAGAACTTCTCTGAGATGAGTTGTATATTATCTAAAAAAATAAATGAAGAAACAAATATACCTTCATTTGTTGCAATGTCTCAAGAAAATGAGAGTTTAATTGAAAAATATAAAAATGATTTACATATAGTAAAAACACCTAAAAAAGGTGGAATAGGTTTAAATGACAGTTTAAAAAATATATGCAAATTAGCTAAGGCACTATCAAATAAAGAAGATATAAAAACGCTAAAAGAAGAAATTTGTTATTAAAAAATGGAGCCCTGACTAATCAGGGCTTCAATAATTTAGGAGGAATTAATTATGTGGGCAATGATAGCAACATGGAGAATGGCAATAGAGGGAATAACTGAAGCTTGTAAAGGCCTTAATGAAGGTATGGATGCAGGAGATGCTGTGGAATTAGCAGTAAAAATGGTTGAAGATTATCCTTTTTATAAATCAGTAGGATATGGTGGACTTCCAAATGAAAACTGTGAAGTAGAATTAGATGCAGCTTATATGGATGGAGATACACTTGCAATAGGAGCAGTAGCTGGTATAAGAGATTATGCAAATCCAGTTAGTATAGCAAGAAAATTAAGTGATGAAAAAGTTAATAACTTCTTAGTTGGAGCAGGAGCAGAAGCATATGCTCATAAAAATGGATTTGAAAGAAAAAATATGCTAACAGACAGAGCTAAGCTACATTATGAAAAAAGAAAAAAAGAAACATTAGAAAAAGGTCTTAGCCCTTATATAGGTCATGATACTGTTGGTATGATATCTTTAGATGAAAATGGTAAAATGTGTGCGGCTACATCAACAAGTGGATTATTTATGAAAAAAAGAGGTAGAATTGGAGACTCTGCACTTTCTGGATCAGGATTTTATGTTGATAGTGAAGTAGGAGGAGCAACTGCTACAGGTCTTGGTGAAGACCTAATGAAAGGATGTATATCTTATGAAATAGTAAGACTTATGAAAGAAGGAAAACATCCTCAAGAAGCATGTGATATAGCAGTAAATCAATTAGATAAAGAGCTTATAAGAAGAAGAGGTAAAGCAGGAGATTTATCTTTAGTAGCATTAAATAATAAAGGTGAATGGGGAGTTGCAACTAATATAGCAGATTTTACATTCTCAGTTGCTACAAAAAATGAAGAGCCTACTGTTTATATATCAAATAGAGTAGATGGTAAAACTATTCATGAAGTTGCATCACAAGAATGGTTAGATGCTTATGCAGCGAGAATAAAGGCACCTATAGAAATATAGATTGAAAATTAATTATTAATGATATATAAGTAATTAGGGGGATTTTTTATGAATATCTTAAGCGCTAAAATTGATGAATTATCTCAAGATTTAATCAATGATATTGTAGATATAGTAAAAATACCTAGTGTAGAAGGGAAGTCTGAAAATGGCTTCCCTTTTGGTGGAAATGTAGGGAAGGCTCTTAATAAAGCCTTAGAAATTTCACAAAAACTAGGATTTAAAACTAAAAATTTAGATAATTACATAGGATATGCAGAGTATGGAGAAGGAGAAGAGTATGTTTGTGTAATTGGTCATATAGATGTTGTACCAGAGGGAGAAGGATGGACTCATAATCCTTATGGTGGAGAGATAGAAAATGAAAAAATATATGGAAGAGGAGTACTTGATAATAAAGGTCCTATAATTAGTGCTCTTTACGGATTATATTCAATAAAAGAGACTGGACTTAAGTTAGGTACAAAAGTTAGAATAATATTTGGAACAAATGAAGAAAGTGGATTTAAAGATATTCCATATTATTTAGAAAAAGAAGAAGCTCCTTTAATGGGATTTACTCCAGATTGTAAATATCCTGTTGTATATGGGGAAAAAGGTATGGCTAGATTTAAAATTACGAGTGAAAGTGATATAGAAGAAAATGTATTTTTAAATTTTATAGATAAGCTTTCAGATAACGTATTAGTTACTTTTAAAGAAGTTAAAAAACTGAATGATAAATTATTTTTAGATTTGAAGGTAAAATATGATTTTACATATAAACTAGAAAATGTAATAAATGAGTTAAGAGATAATTTAGATAGAGAAGTCAATATAGAAACTGTATTAAATTTTAATCCAGTGTATTTTGATAAAGATAGTAAATTAGTAAGAGGGCTACAAAAAGCTTATGAAGAAGTAACTGGATTAGATGGAACACCTGTAACAACTAATGGTGGGACTTATGCAAAAGTAATGCCTAATATAGTGCCTTTTGGACCATCATTTCCTGGGCAAAAAGGTATAGCTCATAATCCAGATGAGTATATGGATATAGATGATATTATATTAAATGCTAAAATATTTGCAAATGCTATTTATGAGTTAGCGAAGGAGGATTTATGTTAGAAATTATAGGAATGTGCGTTGAAGACGCAAAAGCTATTGAATTTTGTGGAGGAAACAGAATAGAGCTTGTAAGTGCATTAACAGAAGGAGGATTAACTCCAGGTTATGCTACAATAGAAAAAGTAGTGAATAGTGTGAAAATACCAGTAAATGTAATGGTTAGAAACCATGCTAAAAGTTTTACATATAGTGATTATGATATAGAAGTAATGAAAAAAGATATTGAAATAATAAAATCTCTAGGTGCAAATGGAATTGTACTTGGTATGCTTGATAAATTTAATAATATAGACGAAGAAAATTTAAAAGAGCTACTAGACATTACTGAAGGTTTAGATGTTACATTTCATAAAGCAATAGATGAAACTAATGTAAAAGAAAGTATAAAAGTTCTTAATAAATATGATAAGATAACAAATATATTAACTTCTGGTGGATTAGGAAATATAGCCGATAATACAGATAATATCAAATATATGTTAAATAACTCGAATAACATAAATATACTTTTAGGTGGAGGTTTAACTTTTGATAATATAGAGAGTATTAGAAATATTACTAATGCTACAGATTTTCATTTTGGAACAGCAGTAAGGGTTGATAAAAGTCCTTTTGGTGATATAGATGAAAATAAGTTAACTTCATTAGTTAAAATAATAAATAATAAATAATAAAATTATGAAATGTATGTGTAAAGTTGATTCTTATGAGTCAACTTTTTTAATTGTAAGGAAATTATATGTTATCTGATTTGTATATAACATATAATTTCCAACCTTGTTACTTGAGCAACGGACGCAGTCGTTGGCGACATGAACGAAGTGAATTTTTTATTTTAAAAAAGTAATAAAATTATGATAGTTTTAATATAATTTAATGATATTTTAAAAATAATAAAATGCTTATTAAGTCTGTAAGGTAATTAGATCAAAGTTTTTTATTATAGAATGTAAGAATATTATTAGTAAATGGAGGCCAAGTAATGGACGATAATAATGTTTTAAATCAATTATTAGTAGATTTGAAAAATGCTAACTCCTTGAAAATAGAATATGGAATAACTGGTCAAAGAATAGATAATCAAGAAATAAAAAGAATAATAACTTTTTCGGCTAATGAAACTATTATAGTAGATTACAATTTAAAGATAGCGTCAGTAGAAATTGTTGAAAGTGATTTTACAGGAAGTACGACTACAAAAGAGAATTATGATAATTGTAAAATTACTTCACATAAAGTAAGTAATAATAAAGATGGAAAAATAGAATCTTCATCAAATAAAGAGATTTCAGAAGATGAATACAATTGCTTATTTAAAACAGGGGGGAAATTATATCCTATTGAAATTGATGTATTAATTCCTGTGGGAAGTAAGATGAATGCTGAAGATTGTCAAGTTTGCAGAGCATCGAAGGAGTTTACAGATAGTATTCCTGGTTTTTTAGAATCTGTTTATGCCATATATAAAAAGAGTGAAAAATTATATGATATTACTAGGGTAATGAAACAAAAGGATATAGATACTTCTATGCCTCTAATACAATATTGTAATACGAAAATAGAAATTTTATCATGATGATTATAAATTTAGAATTTATACTATGCCCTCAGTCATATGAAAATATGACTAGAGGTTTTTTTATGCAGTATTACTATCTAAAGAAATAATATAACAAAAATACGAACAAAATTAAAAAATAATAAATTTTTATACATATGCATTAATAAATGGTATTTGAATTAATGATACCTAAAAATAATAAAGTTTTAGTGGGGCATGCTTAATTAAATTAAGAAAATGACTTACTAAAAATCTATAAACTTAAAAAAATAAACAAGGATGGTGAAAAATGTTGTATAATTAAATAGTATTAGACGAGATTATTATGCAAGAAGGAGATTATCATGAAGAAAAAAGTCACACTAACAAGTAAAATTTTATTAGGGTTATTTTTAGGATTTATATTCGGATTATTTTTAAAATCAATGCCATCAAGTTATGTAAAAGATACAGTAATAATAGGGGGAGTATTCAAGGTTTTAGGGACAGGATTTACAACATCAATAAAAATGATGGTTGTACCATTAGTTTTTGTATCTTTAGTATGTGGGTCATCATCTATGGGTGATGTTAAACAATTAGGTAGGATTGGTTCTAAGACCATGGTGTTTTATTTACTAACTACAGCGGTAGCAATTATAATAGCATTATTCCTAGGAAGCATGTTAAAGCCAGGGGTAGGGCTTGACATGAGTTCTATGGTAAGTGGAGAAGTATCAATAGGAGAATCTAAATCAATTGTTGATATAATAATTGGAATTATACCATCGAATCCTATTGAAGCTTTTGCAAATGGAGATATGCTACAAATTATATTCTTTTCGTTACTTACAGGAGTATCAATGAGTATTATAGGAGAAAAAGCAGAACCAGTAAGAAAAATATTTGAAAGTGCGAATGACATATGTATGAATATGGTATCAATTATAATGTTAGCGGCACCACTAGGAGTATTTGCGTTAGTTGCAGAAACATTTTCAACTGTGGGTCAAGATGCAATATTAGTTTTAGTTAAGTATTTAGCAGTGGTTCTTTTAGGGTTATTGCTTCATGTAACTTTAGTTTATGGTGGATTATTTAAGCTATTCACTAGAGAGAAGATGTCACCATTTTTAAAGAAATTTACTAGAGTTGCAGCTATAACTTTTTCAACTTCATCAAGCAATGCTTCTGTACCTGCAAGTATGGAGATATTAGAAGAATTAGGAGTTGGAAAAACAACAAGGTCATTTACAATTCCTATGGGAGCAACTATAAACATGGATGGTACTGCTATAATGCAAGGCGTTGCAGCTTTATTTATAGC
>NZ_JAGHFM010000279.1 GCF_017888745.1 Terrisporobacter sp.
GTGCAATAGTATCTCCGAATTGTTTATAAACTCTAGCATTTAATGCTACTCCATCTATATATAAAGTAGATATTGTATCGTCTACTATTAGTCTTAAGTTATACTCTTTATTTGCTTCTAAAGATATTGGCCTTTCTAATCCTTTGTTCATCATTTGGAACCACTTATAATTTGGATTTTTATCTAAAGTAAGTCTATTATCTACTAAAGAGAATTTATATTCATAAGCTTCACCTAATTCTTCATCTTCATAAAATCTTATAGTAAACTCTCTTGTTCCTTCTTCAAATTTTATTTTTGTTTCAAATGCAAATAATCTTCCAGCATCTTTGCAAATAACTGCTTCTTCTCTAGTATCTACTGTCTTTAAAGATACAGATTCTAATTTTTCAATATTTGTAAATGAATTCCACATAGAGTATGGTAACTTAACTCCCAATGTTCCATCTTCCCTTTGATAGACTTCATGAGGTACTAAAGTTCCTCCCCATTCATATGAATTGATATCTTCACAATTTAACTTTGTTGGAACCCATCCAAATAATATTCTTCTATTTCCATCAAATGCAGTTCTTCCTGCATAGTATGCACTTCCATCAAATGCATCATCTTTAGGTGCAATCCATGGTCCCTTTAAACTTTTGCTCATTCTATACAAAATCTTATTTTCTTGAGAGTACTCTGAGTAAACTAAATACCACCAATCACCTATCTTAAATATATCTGGCATCTCAAACATTGTATATATGCCAGGACTCCAAAAATCACCTTCGAAATCCCAATTCTTTAAATCCTTAGATGTAAAAGCAACTAATCTACCAGTTTGCTTTCTCTTATCTCCTTCAACTCTAGCTCCTAGTATTAAGAAATATTCTTGATTTTCTTCATCCCATACTATATACGGATCTCTAAAGTCATACTGACTATATCCCTGTGGCGGAACTAATTTTAATTTTTCAGCAGACTTGTTCCAATTTACTAAATCATCACTAGTTGCATGAAGCAAAACTTGAGATGTTTTTCCTTCCTTAAAAAATTCTCTATTGTATCCTGTGTAAAATGCATGAGCATTTCCATCTTTATCTTCAAATACACTTCCCGCATATATGAATTGATCTGACTCATCATCTCTTCCTCTTTTTAAAGATTCCCCAAAATCTTTGTAATTAACAAAATCTGTAGTAGTAGCTAATGACCATCCAAATGGTTCCCCAAATGGAACTGGATTTCTATTGTCTCTTTGATGATACACATAGAATACCCCGTCTTTACAAAATGGCATACAATCTCCAAACCAATAACCTTCAGGTTGATAATATAGTTTATGCATAAGTTTTTCCTCCCTAATAAACAAAATATTTTTATATAAATGATTGTAATTTTTGTATGTCAATCGTTAACATATTTACGAGATAATTATATGTCAATCGTTAACATATGTCAATCGTTAACATGTTTTTTAATAAATTTTATAACATAGTTAAGTTATAATTGGTAACAAATTAAATAAGACAACACTCTATGCTATTAACACAAGCAATAGAATATTGTCTAACATATCATTTACATAGCTTTTTTATATAGTTTTTCCTCTATGTAGAACTACAGGTAGTCCAATTTCATTGTCTACTTTTTCACCATTTATCTTCCTAATTAATTTATCTACAGATACTTCTGCTATCTTTTTTATTGGTTGCTTTATTGTAGTTAATTTAGGCAAGTATGCTAGAGTTTGAATAGCACCATCAAATCCAATTACTTTCAAATCTTTAGGTACGTCTATACCTTGTTCTTCACATACATTAATTACCATAGACGCAAGTAAGTCATCCCCTGCAAATACTCCGTCTATATCCTTATTGTTTAAAATTATTTCCTTTACCAGCTCAAACTTTTCCTCAATAGACTTTATGAACTCTACTTCTGCAATATTTACTTTCAAATTATTCTCATTCATTATATCTATATACGCTTGTGATCTTTTATTAGCAGGTAGTTTTAGCTTACTATTTCCTCTAATACATAAAATATTTTTACATCCATTATCTAATAAACTTTGTACTGCTAATCTTCCTCCTCCATAATTATCACAAGATACTGTAACCACACCGTCACCTAAATATCTATCAATAGCTATTACTGGCAACTCAGGTATATTATAATCTGGTATGTTATCATTATGTGTTCCTACAATTATTCCATCAACTTGATTTCTACGTAACATAGTCAGATAGTCTTGTTCTTTTTTAGGATTATTCATACTATTACATAATAATACTTTAAATCCTTTTTCAGATAATATAGTTTCTATGTATGATATTAACTCTACGTGAAATGGATTGTTTATCATAGGAAATATAAGGCCTATGAGATTTGTTTTGTTATTTAATAATGCTCTTGCTATATCATTTGGATAATATTCTATTTCTTCCATTGCCTTATAGACTTTTTTCTTAGTCTCTTCACTTATATACCCTCTATTATTAAGTACCCTTGAAACAGTAGTAGCCGAAACACCAGCAACCATAGCTACATCTTTAATACTTGGTTTCATATTTTCCCACCTTATCTATAAAAACATTCTCTTATTTTATTTTCTTATTATATCATAAGAATCTAACTTAGATAAAATATATTACAAAATTCTAGAACACAAATTAATCTACAATCTTAAAAGAGCCTTTCTAATTTTTCCTTAGAAAAGCTCTTTTGTTTTTTATTTTAGTTTCTATTTCTTATTCTTTTTTCTAATTATTTATATACTTCTCGAAAACTTCTCCAAAGTCCTTGTTACTAAACTGTTCCTTCATATCAGTCATCCAGCCAAA
>NZ_JAGHFM010000280.1 GCF_017888745.1 Terrisporobacter sp.
ATATATTTAGTGCTTTTAAATGGTTTATCTGTTTTTATTGTAAAGTCTACTAATACATTATTGCTATCATACATTGCATTATCAATAGTCATTGTTAATCCATCAGAAGTACTAGATATATTTATTTTTTCAATATTATCCTTTAAATCATCTTTATTTTTTAAAGCATAATGAAGCTTGTCAATCATACTATCTAAAATAGGTATATTATCTGCTAAGGAAGGGCTATAAGCTCCTATACCTAGTATTAAAGCAAATGATGCAACAGCACTTGTTATACCTATAGTCGCTCTCTTTATAGTAGATTTATTATTTTTGATAACCTTTTTATCATCTGCTAATAAATTTTCATATGTATCATCTAATCTTTTTCTAACATTTTTAGGTATATCATTTTTTATTTTATTATCCATTTAAAACTTCCCCCTTACTATCATGATAAAAAAAATCTTTTAGTTTATTTCTACTTCTAAAAAGTCTAACTTTTATAGTAGACTCCTTTTCATTTAACATCTCACTTATTTCTCTAGCATTAAATCCCATAGTATAATACAAGTCAAAAACTATTTTTTGTTCATCTGACAAAGTATCAATACCATCTTTAAGAGATATGCTATTTATAAAATCTTCCGTATATCCTTCATCATAAAATTCATCTAACTGTATTACTTTACTATTCTTTCTTAATATATCATTACATTTATTTATAAGAATCTTAGTAAGCCACGTTTTGAAATAAGTATCATTTTTTAACTTCTTCATATTTTCAAAAGCAGATAAAATAGTTTCTTGCATTGCATCTGCTACATCTTCATCATTTTTTAATATTGATTTAGCAATTTTATATAAAGATAATTCATTTACCCTCATTAGCTCTACAAAAGCATTCTTATCTCCTTTTTTTGCCCTTTTTATTAATAAATTCATTTTTCCTCCTTGATTTAATAAATCTTTCCACATGCTTCAAAATTTATCTTCACTTATTAGACGTGCCTATATGTTAAATAGTTACATATAAAATTCATAATACTTAACCCAAAAATTCGCTTCGCTCATATCGCCAACTACTTCGTCCGTTGCTCAAAATTCACTTCGCTTAAGCCACTGCGTGGTCGCTCCACTTCATATGGCCAACAACTTATGTCCTTGATAAGTTGACAATATCAAGATTATAACTTATCCATGATTCATATAATTTATAATCCCTTAGTATACAAAAAAAGTCTAGTTAAAAATATTAACTAGACTTTTCTATATATTATTTAGTTGGAACTACTATTTCTCCATTTATTATCTTTTCACTTTGTTCATTAACAAAATCAATTACATCTTGTGGTACATTTTTATCAGTTGTTGGAGCTAATCCTATAGCACCATCTTTTAATCCTAATGATAATACTTTTCCACCTGAGAAGCTTCCTTCATTTAGGTCAGTAACAACTTGGTATACACCTTCATTAACTTTTTTCATTGCAGATGTTAGTATATTATCTGGTGCTAAACTATATTGGTCTCTATCAACACCTATTGCAAATTTTCCACTTTCTTTTGCACATTCTATAACACCTAATCCAGTATCTCCTGCAGCTGCAAATATTACATCTACATCATTTTTATACATTTGAGTAGCTATTGTTTTTCCTTTTGCTGCATCTACAAATGTATTTGCATATTGAGTTAAAACTTCTACATTTGGATTAGCATCTTTTACACCAGCTTCGAAACCAGCTTCAAATTTATTTATAACTACATTGTTTAGTCCACCAATAAATCCAACTTTATTAGTTTTAGTCATTTTACCTGCTACAAGACCTACAACATATGCTGACTGCTCTTCATTGAAAGTTATACATGTAACATTCTCTGGTGTTTGATCCCCATAATCAGCATCTACTATAGCAAATTTTTGTTCTGGATAATTTTTTGCTGCTTCAAGTATTGCATCTTGCAACTGATAACCTGTCCCTATTATTAAATCATTATTTCCTTCTATAGCTGTCTCTATATTTGTAGCATAGTCAGCTTCTTGTTTAGATTCTATATAACCAACTTCTACACCTAAATCTTTTTTAGCTTTTTGAAGACCTTCCCATGCACTTTGGTTAAAACTCTCGTCGTTTACTCCACCAACATTAGTAATCATAGTAATTTTTACCTTATCATCTTGTTTGTCAGCTGTATTACTTGAACATCCTATTAATAATGATGCTGACATTATGATTGTTGTTATTAAATATAAAATTTTTTTCAATGTCATTATTCCTCCAATATGATATAATACTTTTTTACTTACATATAATAATAACAAAAAATAAAAATATATAATTATGACTTATGCCATATTTTTAATTTTTTTACGAGGATAGTAACATGTTAAAATTAAACGATAAATCTAAATTAAAATATTTCATAAAAAAATATAATATAAACAATCTTTTTACAAATAATATGGAAGATTACATGGATTTATATTTTTGCAAAAAAGGATCTCATATTTGTGAAAAAGGCAATACTTTGGATAAATTTTATTTCTTTGTAGAAGGAAGAGCAAAAGTATATCTTTCCACACCAAATGGAAAATCTCTTCTTATTAGATTTTATAGTCCACTACAAATTATAGGAGACATCGAAATAACATCCAATACTAATATAGATTGTAGTATTCAAGCTATAGAAGATTGCTTATGTATAGGTATACCTGTTGATATAATAAAAAGTTTATGTTTTAAGGATATAAAGTTTTTAAATTATATTTGTAGTCAATTAAGCTACAAGTTATCTTCAGCCTCATTATCAACTTCATTAAATCTTTTATATCCTTTAGAAAATAGACTTGCCAGCTATCTTCTAGCTCTTTATCCTAACGATATGGATCGTAAAAATAATATGATTACTGATAATTTTACATAAATATCAGAATTATTAGGATCTGACTACAGGCACTTTTTAAGAGTTGTTGATAAACTATGTACTAAAAATATTATAAAAAAAGAAAAAAGATCCTTAATTATTTTGAATAGAAAAATGTTAGAGGAGCTAGCTGTAAATTTATATAACTAATGATTTAATTATTTTTTAAATTATTTTTCAGCCAACTTTTGACGACTTACTAAATTAGTAGATAAAAAGTCTAGTTAATTAATATTAGCTAGACTTTTTATATTTATCAATTATTTAGTTGGAACTACTATCTCTCCACTTATTATTTTATCACTTTGTGCATTAACAAAGTCGATAACTTCTTTAGATACATTCTTATCTGTTGATGGAGCAAGGCCTATAGCATTTTCTTTTAATCCAAGTACTAAAACTTGTCCTCCATCAAATTTTCCTTCGTTTAGACTTTTTACAACACCATATACGCCTTTATCTACTTTTTTCATTGCAGAAGTTATTATATTATCTGGTGCTATATCATTTTGATCTCTATCTACACCAATTGCTAGTTTACCATTTTCTTTAGCGCATTCAAGAACTCCTAGTCCACTGTCTCCTGCTGCTGCAAATATTATATCTGCATTATTTTTATACATTTGAGTAGCTATTGATTTTCCTTTTGCTGAATCCGTAAATGAATTAACATATTGAGCTAAAACTTTTGCATTTGGATTAGCCGCTTTGACTCCTGCCTCATATCCTACTTGAAATCTTTTTACTACTACATTATTCATTCCACCAACAAATCCAACTACGTTAGTCTTAGTCATTTTTCCAGCTACAAGACCTACTACATAACCGGATTGATTTTCATTAAACGTAATACAAATAACATTATCGGGGGTTTCTTCTCCATAATCAACATCTACTATTGCAAATTTTTGATCTGGATAATTTTTTGCCGCATCTAAAAGAGCCTGCTGCATAGGAAATCCAGTTGCTAATATTAAATCATTGTTACCTTCAACTGCTGTTTCTAAATTTGTAGCATAGTCAGCTTCTTGTTTAGATTCTATGTAGCTGACATTTACGCCAAAATCTTTTTTTGCCTTTTGAAGACCTTCCCATGCACTTTGATTAAAACTATTATCTGTTACTCCTCCCACACTAGTAACCATTGTCACTTTTAGTGTATTCTTTTGCTCAGCTTTTTTATTAGTTGAACATCCTACTAATAAAGATAAAGTCATAATCATTGATGTCATTAAGCATAAAATTTTTTTCAATGTCACTTTTCCTCCTATGTGATATAATTCTATTTTTATAAAAACAAAATATCAAATTGATATTTATTATTTCATAGATATATATTTTCACATATCTTTTATTTTTATGAGGTTTAATTGACATTAAGTTATAAAAAAACTATGGTAGTCATATTTTCACCATAGTTTTTTCATTAAATATTCAGTTAGTCATTTATCTCTTTTACGAATCTTATCAAATCAAGGATTATGACATCATTAATTTCAGTTTATATATTATCTTTTATTTCTTCTTTTATTTTTTGAGTTGCTATTTCTATTATCTTTAGAGCTTCTGTTATCTCTACTGTTTTTGTCATTTCTTCTGTTATCATTCTTATTATTTTTTGAACTTCTAGAATTCTTGTTATTTGATTTTCTATTTTTATCAAATTGTCTATTTAATGCACCTCTAGCTTCTCTTGGTTTTATTAAGCATCTTGGTCCGTATCCTATTAAGTCTTCTCTACCTGCTTCTACTAAAGCATTATAAACTAAGTCATAATTTCTAGGAGCAGAATATTGTAATAATGCCCTTTGCATTGCTTTTTCATGTTTAGATTTTGGTACATATACTTCTTTCATAGTTCTTGGATCTAATCCTGTATAGAACATTGTTGTAGATAATGTTCCTGGAGTTGGATAGAAATCTTGAACTTGTTCCGGCTGATATTTAATATCTCTTAAATACTCTGCAAGCTCTATCGCACTATTTAATGTAGAACCTGGGTGCGATGACATTAAGTATGGAATTAAGTATTGTTTTAATCCCATTTGTTCATTTATTGCAAAGTACTTTTGTCTAAATCTTTCATAAGTATCTCCAGCTGGTTTTTGCATGTAGTATAAAACTTCTTCTGCAACATGTTCTGGAGCAACTTTTAACTGACCACTTACATGGTGTTTGATTAATTCTCTCATGAAAGTATTATCTTTATCAGCCATTACATAGTCGTATCTTATTCCAGAACGAACGAAAGCTTTTTTAACTCCTGGTACTTGTCTAACTTTTCTAAGAAGACTTATAAAATCAGTATGATCCACATTCAGATTTTTACAAGGATTGGGATCTAGACATTGTCTATGCTTACATCCACCTTTTCCTTCAGTAATTTGTTTTTTACAAGCTTCTTGTCTAAAGTTTGCAGTAGGACCACCTACATCATGTATATATCCTTTGAAGTCTGGTAATTGAGTTATTTCTCTAGCCTCTTCTAAAATAGATTCATGACTTCTACTTTGTACAGCTCTACCTTGATGGAATGTTATTGCACAGAATGAACAACTTCCAAAACATCCTCTAGAACTTACTATTGAGAACTTAACTTCATTTAAAGCTGGTATGCCGCCCTTTGCTTCATATGATGGATGATAGTTTTTAGTATATGGAAGTGCATATACTTCATCTAGTTCTTCTCTATTTAGAGGTGGCTCTGGCTTATTTTGAACCATAAATTTATTTCCGTGAGGCTGTACTACAGCCTTACCTCTAAATGGATCTTGTTCAGCTTCTTGAATTTTAAAAGCCTCAGAAAATTTCACCTTGTCTTTCTTTATTTCTTCAAAAGAAGGAGTTAAAACATAATCTACATAGACTTCATCTAAGCTATCAGCCATGTAGCAAGTACCATCTATAAAACTTATATATTTAGGATCGAATCCATCATTTAAAGCATCTGCAACTTTAACAATTTGTCTTTCACTCATTCCATAAACTAGTAAATCCGCGCCACTATCTACCAATATAGATTTTCTTACTTGGTCACTCCAATAATCATAATGGGCAAATCTTCTTAAAGAAGCTTCTATTCCTCCTATTACAACAGGAATATCTCCATAAGCTTCTCTTATTTTATTACAATAAACTATGGTAGCTCTATCTGGTCTATGCCCCATTTCTCCACCTGGTGAGTAAAGATCTTTTTCTCTATGTCTCTTACTAACAGAATAATGGTTAACCATAGGGTCCATATTTCCTCCGTTAACTAAGAAACCAAGTCTTGGTCTACCAAGCTTCATAAAATCTTCAGTTGTTTTCCAGTTAGGTTGAGCAATTATTCCTACTTTATATCCAGCATGTTCTAATACTCTTGATATAATAGCTGTCCCAAAACTATGATGGTCAACATAAGCATCTCCTGTAACAAGTACGAAATCACACTCTTCCCATCCTCTTTCAATCATATCTTCTTTACAAATTGGTAAAAATTTATTTTCCATTTTATCACCTGCTCAATCTATATTAAAATTCGCTCTACTTAATACACTGCATACACTCTACTTCATATCTCCCACGATATGCCTTTGAGCGACGTGTTGGTAAACTACTTTGCTTTCGTTACAAGCAAATACGTTTCCAAATTTATTCGCTCATCTTTAATTATTAACCCTGATTAATTATTATATCACAAAGATAATAATATTTTTAAAGTAATTCTAATTTAATGCCATATGTTAATAAGTAAGATTTTTATGTTAAATTTTAATTTCTTTGTAAAATTTTTCTTACCCAATATAATCATTCTTTAACACAATTTTTTTGTATATAAAACTATAATATACTAAAAGAAATATATATAATTTCTTTTTTATAGATAATTTTCAAATAAGGGAGGGAGTTCTATGGAAAGTATAGTCAGTACTATTAATTCAATTGTTTGGAGTCAGGCATTGGTGATTACATGTCTAGGTGTTGGAATTTACTTCACCTTAAGGACTAGATTTTCACAAGTTAGAAACTTAAAAGAAATGGTTAGCTTACTATTTAGTGGTCAAAAATCAGAACAAGGTATCTCTTCATTCCAAGGATTTTGTACTGCACTTGCTGGCCGTATAGGAACTGGTAATATTGCTGGTGTTGCAACAGCTATTGCATGGGGTGGACCAGGAGCACTATTTTGGATGTGGGCAATAGCTTTCTTAGGTGCTGGTTCAGCTTTCGCAGAATCTACTTTAGGTCAATTATATAAAGAAGAGCATGAAGGTGAATATAGAGGAGGTCCTGCTTACTATATAGAAAAAGGTTTTGGTAATACTAAGTTTTCAAAAATTTATGGAATCATATTCGCTATAATAACAATTATTGCAGTTGGTATTTTACTTCCTGGCGTTCAATCCAACTCTATAGCAGTATCAGTTTATAATGCACTTGGACTTAATGTAAATATAACTGCTGTAATATTAGTAATACTTCTTGCATTAATTATATTCGGAGGTATAAAAAGAATAGGCTCTGCAGCTGAATTTATAGTACCTTTCATGGGTGGAGCTTATATATTAATGGCTCTTATTATAATAATAGTAAATATTAGTGACTTACCAGGTGTTTTAGCATTAATATTTAAATCTGCATTTGGTTCAGAAGCAACTTTTGGTGGTATTCTTGGGTCTACAATAGCTTGGGGTGTAAAACGTGGAGTTTACTCAAATGAAGCTGGTCAAGGTACAGGTCCTCATGCATCCTCTGCTGCTGAAGTTTCTCATCCTGCAAAACAAGGCTTTGTTCAAGCATTTTCAGTTTATGTAGATACATTATTTGTTTGTTCAGCAACTGGATTTATGATATTAATGACAGGATGCTATAATACTTACAATGAAGGTACTCAAGAAATAATAGTTCAAAACATGCCTCAATATGGTATTAGTGATATTGGTGCTGTATATACCCAAGAAGGTGTAAACACTTTAATTCCTGGATTCGGTGGAGCATTCGTTGCCATAGCTTTATTCTTCTTTGCTTTTACAACTTTAATGGCTTATTATTATATAGCAGAAGTTAACCTAACTTATTTAGTCAAAAAACTTAATCAAGGTAAGAGTAGTAAAATTGCAACTAACCTATTAAGATTTACCATTTTAGCAATGACAGCATATGGTAGCATAAAAAGTGCAGCCCTTGCATGGGCAATGGGTGATATTGGTGTTGGATTAATGGCTTGGTTAAACTTAGTTGCTATAGTTTTATTGTCTAACACTGTAATGAAGTGTTTTAACGATTACGAAAGACAGAAAAAACTTGGAATTCCAAGAGATAATATCAACTTTGATCCTAGACCACTTGGTATAAAAGGTGCAGACTTCTGGGAAAGAAAAGCTGATGAAATAAAAAGTAATTCATAACTCTTGATATAACTCTATTATTTGATAATATATAAGACCCCACAAAAATTAATGTACCAAAAAAGAGCTAAGGAGGCTTAGCTCTTTTTCACGAAAAAATAAATTTAAGGTCTTTTAGATGAACATGGTAAATTAACTATATATTTTCCACACACAACCCTTCATCCATTAGGATTTCCTTTTTTATAATCTATATTCAAATATTTTTCATTATATAAATCATCCAATCCCTGCAACTCTTGCAATATGTCTATGATATTATCTACTTTTCACTATATTATCATTATACTTGATAG
>NZ_JAGHFM010000281.1 GCF_017888745.1 Terrisporobacter sp.
AAGCTCTTTTGTTTTTTATTTTAGTTTCTATTTCTTATTCTTTTTTCTAATTATTTATATACTTCTCGAAAACTTCTCCAAAGTCCTTGTTACTAAACTGTTCCTTCATATCAGTCATCCAGCCAAAGTTGAACTTAGTAATTTCTTCAAGCATAGTAGCTGCATCACCCTCTAATCTACTTTTTCCTATAGCTTCATTAGCCATATTTAAGCTATTAATACTATTTTCATAAGACTTATCATTTTTACGTTGAATCTTGCCTATTTCAAATAAAGCTTTATATAAATCTTTTAATTGCTCTATTTGTTTTTTATCAACATCTATACTGAAAAAATCATTTCCAAAAGCAAATTTTATTTCCACATCTAAGTCTACTGTTCCAGCAGTTTCTAATGTTACTGAGTGAACATTTTCTGTGTAAAATTCATGTCTTTTTACTACTCTTTTTTTACTTACTGCACTTGCACCATCTACATGGATTAGTCCCATATTTGTAAATACATATTCGTCTGATTTTGATTTTATAACGAAGTAGATTTTTTCACCATCTTCATTCATTATGTAATCGTCTCCATCAACTTTATTAAAGTCTTTTGGTTCTATTATTTTCCCTATATCTGATAATCCTAAAGTATCTGCTGCCATTTTCCCAAATAAGTTTCCTGCCATATTATCCTCCTAGTTATTATAATTTTCTTATCTTATATTATATCACTGAGAATGTTTTATTCATATATATAAGTTTTCTTTAATCATGTGAATTAGTTATACCTATAAAAGTCCAATAATTACAGATATCCATAAATTAAAATCCTACTTATATTTTAACTTCTATCTAAGGAATTAACATCTTTAAGTATTTCATATAATTCATCAACTTGCTTAATTTCATCTAATAACCATTTCCCATTCACATTATTGAACTTCCAATATTCAGTATATCTGCTAGGAATGTTCTTACTTCCTTCTATTATTTCTCCGTCTTTTTCTATATAGTCAATCATTGAACCTCTTATTGATACCCATATATTATTTTCATCGTCTATTGCAAAAACTTTAGCAGAAATTAATTTTTCATTTTTTAAAATATTTCTTTCATTTCTAACATCCATCCACTGAAGTTTAGCATTATGATTTTTATAGAGTTTTTCTGTTGAATACTCAATTGCTATATCTTGGTTCATTTCAGTCCAAGCCTTCGCCATTATATAAAAAGTATCACTAACATCTTGTTTTATTTTTTCTAACTTATAATCTGGATTAAACTTGCTTAACTCTTTTAATTTTTTTTCATACTTATGCTTACTTTTAATTACTTTAATTCTAATTATTATGCGGTTGGTTCTTCCAAGTATAAAAATCATTGATGAGAATAATCCAAATGTTGCAATCTGTTCTTTATGATCTTCTTCAGTTCTTGGTACTCTTCCTCTACCTCCATGTGAACTAGAAGAATGACCACCTCCCCCACCGCCTGATGATCCACCTCCACCTCCGCCCCCCCCACCAGGTCTGGCATATGATATAGATGTAAACATTACCAATACAATTGATAAAATTATTAATTTTTTTACTCTCTTCACCCTAAACATACTTCCTTTTTATTATTTTTAGAATATATAAATTATCATAGCTTTCATCTACTATTTATATTATATTTTGATCTTTCTTGTAGATTAAAATATTTACCCATCAATTATATCTTTATATTTTAGAGACATAGTTATCATTAATAAAGTTACTGCATAAAAAGCAAATACCCCTAGTGTCATTAAAGATAACGCCATTAAAGGTGTAAATGTCATAATTAATAAGGTTATCTTTAAACTGTTTCCCTTTATAAATCTTTTATTTTCAATAAATACATCTTTTACACTTAAATCTCTTTTATCCTGTAGTGCAATATAAGATAGTGCATAAGTATTAGCATATATATAAGCAAAAGTTAGCACTGGTAATAATAAAAAAATAATAAATATTAAGAATATGAAAAACATCCATAAGCTTATACCAGCTCCTTCTGATAAACGTTGAAGCATACCCAGAGCACTAAAAATACATACAGTAGCTAATATAATTTCTATCACTATAATAACTAGACAAAATAAAGTCTGAAATAATAAAGTTATCATCTTTACCTTTAAGTATGTATATAATCTGTTTACTCTTCTTATAAAAGTTTCAATTGATAATCTTTTTTCTTCTGTTATATCCAATATTACACTTGAAGAAAAGTATCCACTTATAAGTGATACTATATTAAATGATATAAATAAACTAATGATTGTTATATGCTCTTCAATTAATAATCCCCTAAGTCCATCAGTTTTATCTATTAACCTCCACAATAAATTATTAATTATTGGACTTATTTTTAATGTCAAGAAAATACTTGTTATTATAATTATAGTCATTATAAGTATTCCCTTTAAATCTATAATATTTTTAGCCCTCTTTCTCAATTCTTTGTTACTTAACACGATTTCCTCCCTCTAATCTTGCTATTTTTTTAGTTTTCAGACTTTAGTCATCTAATTATTAGACTCTAATCTATCTAAAAAAGTTTTAATATTATTATAAATAGTAAGTAAAAAATTATATATTTAATTCTATAATAGTTAATAATTCTACATATTACTATAAAAAATTCACTTCGTTCATATCGCCAACGACTATGTAAGTTGCTCAAATAAATTTTATATATTTTTTAAGTACTAAAAAAGGTATTGCTATATAGCAACACCTTCATTATTTTCTTCCATTATTTTTTTTATTCTTCTACGATAAGTTATTACTAAAGGAACTGCAGCAGCTATCCATGCTATTGGATCTGATAAACAAATCCCTGTAAATCCAATAAGTTTAGGTAATGTAAAAGCAACTATACTTCTAGCTACTAATTCATAAACTCCAGCCATCATAGGAACAAATGATTCTCCCATACCTTGAAGAACATTTCTATATATAAATATAGCTCCTAAGAATATCATAAATACAGATGAGTAATTTAATACTTGTTGAGCATAACTAGTTATTTCAGCACTTGGATTTTCTATAAATAGCATTACAAAATATTTTCCAAACATCACTAACACTACACCAGCTATTAAACTTGTTACTATAGATATTCTATTCATAATTTTCATACCATATTTAATACGGTCAAATCTTTTAGCTCCTAAGTTTTGTCCTGCATAAGTTGCTATTGTAACACCAAAAGATACTAATGGCTGCATAACCAATTGTAGAACTTTTGAAGAAGCTGTATAGGATGCTATAACAATTGAACCAAATGTATTTATAGCACTTTGAATTATAATTACTCCTACAGCTGTTACAGAGAATTGTAATCCCATTGGTATACCTATTCTTAAATGTCTTGTATAATAACTTTTTTCAACTTTAAAATCTTCTTTTTTAAGTCTTAATATTTTAAACTTCTTATAACTATATATTAAACATAATATTGCTGAAATCCCTTGAGATATATTAGTTGCATAAGCGGCTCCTGCAACTCCCATTTTGAAGTTAATTATAAACACTAGATCTAAAACTATATTAAGTATTGATGCTAAAATTAAAAAATATAATGGAGTTTTACTATCCCCTAGTGCTCTTAAAACTCCTGCTGACATATTATATGCAGTCTGAGTAAATATACCTATATATATTATTGTTATATATGTGTTTGCATCAGCAAATATATTATCTGGAGTATTCATAAGTTTAAGAATTATATTTTTTGATAATAAGGCTATAACAGTAATTATAATTGTTGAAATTACAGTTAAAGTAATATTACTTGCTACTGCTTTTTTTAATCCTTCTTCATCTTTAGCTCCAAATTTTTGTGAAACCAATACTGCAAATCCACTTGTTAATCCTAGTATCATCCCGTTTACTAAGAAAAACATAGAACCTGTAGAACCTACTGCTGCCAGAGCATCAACTCCTACGAATCTACCAACTATTATAGTATCCACCATACTATATAATTGTTGAAATATATTTCCTATCAATAATGGTATTGAGAAAAATATAAAAATTTTCAAAGGACTACCCTTTGTCATATCGTTAGTCATAATTCACCTCTCCCGTCTACTTTATATATTTTTAATCACAAGCTTATATTATAAACTATTTTACTCCATAATTATATAGTATTAATTAAATAATAATACCCTCTATCCAAATATTTTAAAATCTCATTAAAACTTTTCATAAAGTAAGATATAATAGATAATTATATATAAGTTATATTTAAAAAATATTACTTAAAATACATAAAGGATGGTAATTAAGATGACTAAGAAAAAGAAAAAATGGATTATAGCAAGTTTTTTAGTAGCAGCATTATCATTAGTAGGGTGTTCAAATAATACAGAAGATGAAGTTAGAACTCCACCTGAAGAGCTTCCTGTTGCTACTATAGTTTTCAAAGACTATGGAACAGTTGAGGCTGAACTTTATCCTCATATCGCTCCAAATACTGTAAATAACTTTATTTCATTAGCAAATAGTGGATTTTATGATAACCTTACATTCCACAGAATTATAAAAGACTTCATGATTCAAGGTGGAGACCCTGAAGGAACTGGAATGGGTGGACCTGGTTATAGTATAAAAGGTGAATTTACTAGCAATAAATTTAAAAACGATTTAAAACATACTGAAGGTGTTTTATCTATGGCAAGAAGTCAGGATAACGATAGTGCTGGTAGCCAATTCTTCATCATGACCAAAGATACTCCTTCTTTAGATGGTCAGTATGCTTCTTTCGGTAAAGTAATAAGTGGTATGGATATAATCCATGAAATCGAAAATGTGGAAACTGATAGTAATGATAAACCTCTTAAAGACGTTGTTATTGAATCTATAAAAGTTGATACTAAAGGCGAAAAATACGACGAGCCTGAAAAAATGTAATTAGTAAATATTAAAAATTATATGCTCTCCACAAAATAGATAGCATGTGATTTCCTTACAAGAAAAAAGGAAGGTTTCCGTAACCTTCCTTTTTCTTATTATTGGGTATTTATTCAAATATTTCATAACGGGGATTAGGAAATATTTGAATAAGAGGGAGTTGAATATTTAAATATGGGGATATATTTAAATATATTCTTCTATCTGAGATTGTTTACTATTGACAATATAATTATATAACATTTTTTTCCAAATTAATAGTATTATTTCAAACTTTTTAACAAAAATTTCTACATTTTTTTATTTTATTACAATTTTAGACTAATTTTTTATTTTTTCAATACTTTTTCAAATGCTATCCTTTCAGAATTATCCTTTAAATAAATTATTCCACATTTTTTAAATCCTTTTTTCTCTAAAAATCTTTGCATAGATTTATTGTGTCTATGAGTATCTATTTTTATATCATAAATGCCTTTTTCTAAACAAATATTCTCCACATAATCAAATACTTTTCCTGCTATGCCATTTCCTTTTAAATCATTATCCACCGCTACCCTATGTACTACTGCATATTTTTCATCATTTATCCACTCCCCTTCATAAATAGTATTATAATCACTTTCTCCATTAAAAGATAAGTATGATGTTGCTATTACCTTTCCATCCTTTTCTAAAACATAAGATTCCCCACTTTCAATATCACTTGTTATACTGTCTTCATTTGGATAGCCATCTTGCCACTGATCTATTCCACTTTCCTTCATATATTTTTGAGCTGCTTTAATTATTTCCATAATTCTATTCAAATCTGATTTTCTTGATTTTCTAAATTCCATATATATTCTCCTTTAAAACAATTTCTAATTAACTTTTTATACATCTTAGTATTTAAATTATATTATAAAAGTCCCCATAATAAGGAGGACTTTTACAATATAATTTATGAATTAATTTTTAATCTCTTTTTTCTTTTGATATTGTTTATAAATAAAAAAGACTATTCCACTAATTATGATTGTAACACCAAATACTATAAATGCCATTTTATAATTTTTAGTACCAAGGAAGCTTCCACCAATAGTAGATGATACAACTGAAGGTATTCTCGCTAGGCATGATACCAATAAGAAAGGTAATAGTTTAACAGGTGTGATTCCTGCCACATAAGATAAAACATCTTTTGGTGTTCCTGGAATTAAAAAAATTAGAAATATGCTAATATAAATTTTTTCGCTATCATGTAAAAAACTTACCTTTTCTATTTTTTCTTTTTTAACAAATACTTCTATGAAATCCATACCATATTTTTTTGCAAATAAAAATACAATCGTCTGCCCAATAAGACTTCCTATTAAACACAAAATGGCTCCCTCTATCCATCCAAATGCATACCCTGACGCAATTTCAATAGGCTCTCCTGGAATAACTGCCACTATGATTTGAAAAGCAGAAATACCAATCATTAAAAATTTTCCCCATATACCTGT
>NZ_JAGHFM010000282.1 GCF_017888745.1 Terrisporobacter sp.
GAGCTAATGGTCCACTTTTTTGGTGCCGAAGACCGGAATCGAACCGGTACGAAAGTATAAGTTTCGCAGGATTTTAAGTCCTGTGCGTCTGCCAGTTCCGCCACTTCGGCATGCACCAATTTGGCTACGTCCTACTCTCCCAGGCAGCTTCCCACCAAGTACCATCAGCGCTCAAGAGCTTAACTTCTGTGTTCGGAATGGGAACAGGTGTATCCTCTTTGCTATAATAACCAAATTGTTTTTCATTTTTAACTCGAGTATTATATTAACATTTTTCAAATCTTTTGTCAAATGTTTTTTTACTCTTTTTTTATTTTCTTTCTTGTGAAGAAAATTGACCTATTATTAGTTAATAATAGGCATTTGCACCATTTCCCTGGCGCAATAAATAATATACACTATATTATATAATAGGTCAATAGTTTTTTTAAATATTTTTTTCATATTCTTTTTTTAATTTTTCAATTATCTTTCTTTCCAGTCTAGAAATAGTCATTTGAGATATACTCAATTCTTTTGCTAGAACAGATTGAGTCTTTTCTAAATAGAATCTACCTTTAAATATTTTAACTTCTAATTCATTTAATGTTAATATGAATTTTTCTACAAAATCTTTATATTCTATATCATTAAAACTATCTTCTTTATCTGCAATCTTATCCATTAATGAGATATTTTCTTCAGAGTCACTATTTGTAGTTGCATCTAAAGATACAGGTTGATATCCATAAGACGCCTCTAAAGATTCTAAAACTTCTTCTTCTGTACAACCTAAATAATCAGCAATTTCTTTAACTTTTGGATGTTTTTTATTTTGTTGTTCTAATATAACCTTAGCTTCACTTACCTTTTTACTTAATTCTTGAACTCTTCTAGGTACCCTAAGCGTCCAAACTTTATCTCTAAAATATTTTTTTATTTCTCCTACTATCGTAGGAGTAGCAAAACTTGAGAATTCAAATCCTTTTTCAATATCATATCTATCTATAGCGTATATCAATGCCAATGAAGCAACTTGATATATATCATCAAACTCTACACCTTTATTGATATATTTTTTAGCTAAAATATTAACTAGATATAGATGCCTTTCAATTAATATATCTCTAACTTCTTTATTTTTTTCTTTGCTATAAATTTCGAAAAGCTCCCTATTTTCCATATTTAGGTAATCCGTAGCATTAGCTACCTTCTTCATTACTTATCAACTCCTAAATACTTTGTCATTTTTATAGTAGTCCCCTTACCTTGAACTGATTCAACATTTACTTCGTCCATTAAAGATTCTATTATAAATAATCCCATGCCGTTTTCTTTAAGGTTATCTAGATCTGGTTGTCTAACAGAAGCTGTATCATATCCTTTACCATTATCTATTATTTCTATAGCTAATCCATTTTCTATTATAGAGTATACAATAGTAAATCTATCTTCTAAACTATGTTTTATAGCATTTGTACAAGCTTCCGAAATAGCTACTTTTAGGTCTTCTATATCATCAATACAAAAACCTACTTTATTAGCAATGCCAGAAGTAGTTAATCTTATAATACTTACATATTCAGGATTCGCTGAAATTTCCATTTTAATTGTTTCGTAAGTCAAAACTATCCCTCCAATTTAAAAATCTTATCTAAACCTGTTATATTAAAAATCTTTCTTACGTTACTTCTAGGCTTTTCAATATATACTTCTTTATTTTCTATTTTTAATTTTTTCAAAATACCTATCATTACACCTAAACCTGTTGAATCTATATATTCTAATTTTTCAAGATTTAATCTCATATCTATGTTTTTTTCATCAACTAATTTATGTAAATATTTTTTTAATTCGTCTGCAGTAGATACATCTAGTTCACCTTCTAGTGACACCATCCAAAACTCATTTGTAGTATCTAATGTAGAATGCATTTCTATTGACATTTGTCTACCTCCTATTAACTCTAATTATTTTTTGAAGAACTTAAATACTCTAAATAGGCTAGTAATTCTATCTATTATATCTGTTATATCTTTTATATTTTTTGATATAGAGGCTGCATTATCTATTATTTCTGTTATATGCCTTTCATTGACATCTATCAATTTATTTGTTTTTTCTATAGTCTTATTTGCAGTATTCAATAATTTAGCAGTATATATACCTACTATAAAAAAACTAGCACCAAACAGAATAGCTCCTATTTGCCATCCTATAGCATTCATTACTCATCTTCTCCCTTTTTAAAGCTTCTTGTTATTAAGATATCTTCTGGCGATATTTCTATATTATTATCTTCTGTTATTTCATCTTTTATCGATATAATTTTCTCTTTTATTCCATCAAATGTTTCACATAGAACATCCTTTGGATTTTCTTTTACTTCTAGTATTTTTTCTTTAGCATCTTGTCTTATTTCAGATCCTTTTTTAGGTGCAAAACATAATCCAGCGACAACTCCTGCCACTGCTCCAACAAATAAGTATAATCCCTTTTTGCTACTCATATTAATTTCTCCTTCTTTTATCTTTTTATCTTTAATTATATTTTACAAAGTTATATTGAAAAAGAATAGGAAAATTTCCTATTCTTCATCTATATTTATTTTAGCAATTGAAACTACATTTACTTCATCTTCTGTCTTCATTAATTTAACTCCACTTGTAACTCTACCATAAATTGATATTCCTTCAACTTCTAGTCTAATTAGTATTCCATCAGAGTTGATTATCATTATTTGGTCTTTTTCATCAACCATTTCAGCACCGACGATTTTTCCTGTCTTTTCAAATATATTATAAGTTTTTATTCCTTTTCCTGCTCTGCTTTGAAGTCTATATTCTTCGATATCAGTTCTCTTACCAAATCCCTTTTCACTAACTACTAATAGTTCATGACCTTCATCAGTTAACTTCATAGAAACTACCTTATCTTCTTCTGATAAAGTTATACCTTTAACACCCATAGCAGTTCTACCCATAGGTCTTATGTCTGTTTCATTGAATCTTATAGACATTCCATTTTCAGTTACTAAAATTACATCTTTTTCACCATTAGTAATCTTAACATCTATTAATTCATCATCATTTCTAAGACCTATTGCTATAAGTCCTGATTTATTTATATTTTTGAACTCTTCACGTCTAGTTTTCTTAACTATACCTTTTTTAGTAGCTAATAATAAGTATAATTCTTTTCCACTATCTTCATCAACAGGTATTAGAGTAGTTATTTTTTCATTCGGAGCTAATTGTAATAAGTTAACTATAGCTGTCCCTTTTGCTTTTCTCTTTCCTTCAGGAATTTCAAATGCATCTAGTCTAAATACTCTACCCTTGTTCGTAAAGAATAGTAATCTACTGTGTGTACTTGTTGTAACTAAGTGTTTCACGAAATCTTCTTCTCTAGTAGACATTGCTGATATGCCTTTACCACCTCTATTTTGACTTTTATAAGTATCTAAAGGCACTCTTTTGATATAACCAAAATGAGTAAGAGTAATTGCAATTTCTTCATCATCAATTAAATCTCTCATATTGATTTCACCTTCAGCATGTCTTATCTCTGTTCTTCTAGCATCTGCATATTTTTCTTTTATAGCTATAATTTCATCTTTTATAACTCCTAAAAGTAATTTTTCATCTGCTAATATAGATTTAAGGTATTCTATTTTTTTCATTAACTCACTGTATTCATCTTCAATTTTTTCTCTTTCTAATCCAGTAAGTCTTTGTAATCTCATATCAAGTATAGCTTGTGCTTGAACATCTGTTAATCCGAATTTTTCCATCAATCCAGCTTTAGCTTCTTGAGTAGTTTTTGAACCTCTTATTAAACTTATTACAGCATCTATATTATCTAATGCGATTCTTAAACCC
>NZ_JAGHFM010000283.1 GCF_017888745.1 Terrisporobacter sp.
GAATTTAGTGGATTTTGTTAATGGATATGATAATTAATAAATTTATTAATAAATGGGGCTGTCCCAGGAGCAATTAAAAATTGCCCTGTGACAGCTCTTTATTTATATTCAAGATATTATACATTATCTAAATTGTGAATAATTTATATTACCTACGGATAAACTTGATCAACTGACGAAGTTGTTGGCTATATGAAGTGAATTTTTTATTAATAATTCATCAAAAATTATTGACTTTTATGGATTACAAATGTAAGATTAAAAAAGAGGATTACAGTTGTAAGTTTAAATGGGAGGTTTAAAATGAAACAAAATATTTCGGAATCAGAATTAGAAGTTATGAAAATATTATGGAAGATGAATAAAGCTACAAGTGCTGAAATTATAGAATTATTAAAAGATAAAACTGAGTGGAAGCCAAAGACTATACAAACTCTTATTACAAGACTTGTATCAAAGGAATTTGTAAATGTTGATAAGAGTAATAAAAAATCTTATATATACAGTCCTAATATTTGTGAAAGAGAATACAAGAATTATGCTAGTAAATCATTTTTGGAAAAGTTATATAATGGTTCTATAAATAAAATGGTATTAAGTTTTGTTAAGGATAAAAAATTATCTAAAGAAGAGATAGAAGAGCTAAAAGATATATTAAGGGATGAATAAAAAAGAGGTGGAGTATGTCAAATTTATGGAGCTATATATTAAGTTCTACTATTTATGGTAGTATTACGGGAGTTGTAATATTAATTATAAAAAAGTTATTGGAAAATAGGATAAACAAGAAATATGCACATATGTTATGGATGATATTAATAATTAAGCTTATCATGCCATTTGGGCCAGAAAGTCATATAAGTTTATTTAATAAAATACCTGTGAAAATTAATCAATTCTCTAGCATAAGTGAAACTAGAACTTTTGATAAAGGAGTAAATTATTCAGAAGGTAGTATCAGTGAAAATTTATCACAAGAAGAAAATATGATAAGTGAAAACTATAATAGTAATATTAGTTTTAATAGAAACGAAGATAGTATAAATACTTTTTCTAAAATAATACCAATTATTTGGATAAGTGGTGCAATTATATCTTTAATCACTTATATAACAATTTATTTATATTTTATAAGAAATATTAGAAAAAAAGAAAAAATTGTCTACACACACTTAGAAAGAGTTTTAGATACTTGCAAAGAAAAGCTAAATATAAAAAGAAAAATTCATATTGTAATAGATGATACAATAAATTCACCATCTTTAATAGGAATTTTTAAAATTAGAATTATTTTGCCAAGTAACTTAATCAATTTAAGCGAAGAAGAGTTAAAACATATATTTCTACATGAACTATGTCATTACAAAAACAAAGATATTATAGTAGATAATATATTAATATTTTTACAAAGTGTACACTGGTTCAACCCTCTAATAATGTACTTATTTAAACAGATTAGAAATGATATGGAAATGGCTTGTGATGAGAGAGTTTTATCTATTTTAAATGAAAAGCACCATAATGAATATGGACTTACTATGCTTACTGTACTAGAAAAAGCTAATTTTAATAAAAGATTTTCTATAGGATTAAATATGGCAGATGATAAAAATACTATAAAAAAGAGGGTAGAGCTTATTAAAAATTCAAAGTATATTTCAAGGAAAAAGAAGATATTCACTATAACGGGAATAGTTTGTTTAATTATGATGGGAGGAATACTTCTTACTAGTAGAATACCTTTAGATGACAAAAATAACGGTAACTTTGAATATGCTCAAATTTCAAGTGACAATTTGGATGATGCTATTTCAGAAGTGATAATAGAAAATTATTTAGATGTTCTTGAGGGTGAGTTTCCAGTTGAGAGTCATGAAATATTAGGTAAGAAGGCAGATGAAAATTTTATAGAAGTATATATAATGAGTACATATGGTATTTATGAATTTCAAAATAATGTATTTAACTTAACTACAGGTGTGTCTAATATTCCTATGAAAATAAAGTTCTCTAAAAATAAAGACAAAGAAAATTTAAAAAATAATATTAAGTATCGTTGTTTAGATAGTAAAACAGCTGAAGATGGAGCTTTGTTTGAAGACTCATTATATGATATGTTTCCTAAGAAAGAAGCGCTACAGGCATTGAATAATAGTATGGATGAGAATTTTTCTAAAAAGTTATTAGAAGATATTAATAAACAGGCAAAATCTTATGTAGAAAGTTTGGGAAGAAAATCTGAAGTTACATATAGTTATGCTCCAAAAAAGGAATTAAGTGATGAAATATTAAGTGCCATGTCAGGTAATGAAGAACTATATAAATTTCCACAGTATATAGGTAATAGAGAAGTCATTGAAAATGGGAAAAGATATATTTATGAAACTGAATATAATGAAAAAACAGGAATTTTAAGTTTTTATAAATATAAGAGTGATAAAGAAAAATCTTATATAATCCAATATAAATTTAGTGGAAATGATATTAAAAAAATAGAAAGTGATAATTTTTATTAAATATATTAAAAAAGTATATATAAATTAAATTGAAAAAA
>NZ_JAGHFM010000284.1 GCF_017888745.1 Terrisporobacter sp.
AAATGTATATCGGTTGCTGGGTATCATAGGGCCAGTCCCTCCACCTCTCTTGATAAGTAAGTAAATATTTATTTATTATAAATAATATAATAATTCTTATTTATTGTCAATATTTTTAATTTACAAAAATTTCAAATTATAACTCTTTATATATTTACATATACCTTCTAAATAAATACTCTCTACCTGTAAAAATACTATTTTTTAAGTATCTATTATATATAAATAAAAAGGAACTATTAAGATTTTCTTAATAATTCCTCTATTTAATAATTTTAATTATTCTTATAATATTATAGAACTCTTCTTGCTTTTACAAATGCATTTTGCCAATATGAAGTAGCCATACTAGTTTCAACAACTACTCCTTTACCAGATGAAGCATGTATAAGCATATTATTTCCTGCATAGATACCTACGTGAGTAATAACACCATTATTAGGCCCAGAAGTATCAAAGAATACTAAGTCTCCTGGTTGAAGATTACTCTTGCTTACAGCTACACCAGCATTACCTTGAGATGAAGATACTCTTGGTAAGGTAATTCCAACAGAATTTTTGTAAACATAATATGTAAATCCTGAACAGTCAAAGCTATTTGGACCTTGAGCTCCCCATGAATATTTCTTTCCTTTTTGAGCTCTAGCAAATGATACTACTTGACTTGCTTGATTTGATGTAGATGCATCACTTCCAACATTATTACTTCCAGTATTATCAGTTCCAGTATTATCACTTCCACCAGTAGATGGCTTATTAGCTGTTAAATATTGGTCTGAAACATATCCATTTATATTTCCTGATTCTATCTTTGACCATCCATTGCTTGTTGATATTACTTTAACTTGTGATCCATTTGCCAATTTTCCTACTTTAGCATAACTTGTTGATGGCCCTTTTCTTACATTTAATCCACCATTGGCTTTTACATACTTTGTAGTTCCAGCTGTTGGTTCATTATTTGTATGTCCCTCATTTACTAAATAATCATTAGAAACATATCCAACTGTACTTCCATAATTAATTTTTGACCATCCACCACTTGTAGCTATTACATTTACTTTTGATCCATTTGCTAATTTTCCTATCTTAGCATAACTTGTTGATGGTCCTTTTCTTACATTTAATCCACCATTTGCTTTTACATACTTAACAGTAGTTGAGCCTGTATTTGAATCTGAAGAAATTCCTGAAACATAGTCTTTATGTATATATCCAGTTTTAGAATTATGTACTGCTTTTATCCAACTTCCATTAGTTTCTAAGCATGTAACTTTTTCACCTTTTCCTATAACATACATTGATGAATAGTTCGTTCCTGGTCCTTTTCTAAAGTTAACTCTAGCAGTTGTTTGCATAACTTCATCTGCATGAACATCATTAATATCTGCCATTGGTATCACTAAAGCTGAAGCTATCATACCTGCCATTACATGTTTTTTATTTATATTCATAATTAATCTTACAATTTTTAAAAACTGTAATCTCTTCCCCCTTCCAATATTTTTCCTATCTCTAGGAATATATTAACTGGTATTAATTCTATTATTACATGTTTAAGTTATTTTGTCTATATTTCAAGAGTAAAAAAAATACAATTTTGTAACTTTTTCGTAACCTTTTGCATCTGCCTGTTCCTTAATATTACTTTATTTCTTAAATTATCCATATATTTTAAAGCAAGATAATGTCCTTATAAACAAAAAAAAGTAATATCTTATAGATATTACTTTTTATTCCTTTTATTTGAAATAATATATAGGATTTATTTAGCTTATTATGGAATCCATAATTTGCTATTTATAGTATTACTTCATAATCTACTACATCACTTACTAGTAAATGATTCTTTTCAATACAAATATTTTAAGCATCCAATGTATTAACTTTTATTGAATATTATTTATTTCTAAAATTAGATACTAATACTAGATAGATTAAAACAACTAATAAACCCTATCCTAAAAATATTACTAATTTATAATTGTGCTTCTACTTTAGCTCTTATTTGCTCTTTTGGAACAAATCCTATTAACTTATCTACAGCTTCTCCATCTTTAAATATTATCATAGTAGGAACTGTTGTTATTGCAAATTTTCTAGCTATATCTAAAGCTTGATCTACGTCAACTTTATAGAATCTAGCTCCATCTACTTCTCCACTTAATTCTTCAAATACTGGAGCTAACATTTTACAAGGTCCACACCAAGTAGCAAAGAAATCTACTATACATACTCCATTTTCTATTTCTGTGTTAAAATTATCGTTATTTAATATTTGTGCCATTTAAGCATCCTCCATATTTTTCTATATTTTTCTCATTGTTTATATTTTATTACAATAATAATTTTATATCCATATTATTTATATTAAATATATACCCATTTTTTTCATAAGTACACATTTATTGTATTAAATATATGAATTTAAATTATCATAATAACAATATATCAAATTAATCAAATATTAACTGTGATATTGTCACATAATATTAGATAAAAAATTTATTTTTATTAGTATACTATATTATTTGTCAACTTAATATATCCTAAAATTTATTCCATTGCTAAATTCCTAATATTTGGAGTATAAAAATAGGTTTAATAAGTTTATTTTGGGTAATTAATCTAACAAATACAATTATATAATTACAGTGAATACTATAATTATTTACTAATAGTAAACTATCGAAGGAGATTTTAACATGTCAATATATGAAAATATAAGTTCTGAAGAACTAAATAATATGATAGAAAAAGATAAAAATATTTTATTGCTTGATGTTAGAACTAAAGAAGAGTATAACACTATGCACATTCCAAATTCCATAAATATACCTCTTCAAGATTTAGAGATAGATCTAGATAATATTTTATCTTATACTGATAAAGATGTGATTATTTATTGCAGGTCTGGAAAAAGAAGTATCACAGCTGCATATATATTAGAGGAAAATGGATTCAAACATATTTATAATTTAACATATGGAATCATCGGTTATTTAGATTATTTAGATTATTTATAATATTCTAATTTTTGAATTATAAAAAATTCACTTCGTGTGCGCTCCACTTCATAGTGCAATGGCTTTGCCAGTTGCTCAAAGTTAATATGTTGGAAATTATATTTATCTATAAACCAGATAAGCTATAATTTCCTTACAATTAAAAATAGCTGCATCAAAAATTTGACACAACTATTTTTGCATGTTAAATGTTAAGCTATACATTCATTATTATCATTTACCATATTTTTTATCCATTTGAATGAATTAAATCTTTTTCTCATAAATAAAACTTTTACTATTTCTTCTATCATTGCAAAAGCAACAACATAATAAAGAGGAAGTTTTAATATAAAAGCTGCAAATGCTGCTAATGGTATTCCAATTAACCATAATGTACAACCTTGAAGTATAGAGCCAAAGGTTGCATCTCCTCCACCTCTTAATATTCCTACAATCATAACAGCATTATATACCCTAAATACTAATATACAAGAATAAATGTATAAAATAATTTGAGATGATAATTTAACCTCATCTGATACATTAAAAAATCCTACTATTGGTTTAGCTGATAATGCCATTAAAAGTGCTAATAATATAGATATTTTTATTGATAATGAAGATATCTTTTTAGATGCATCTATTGCTTTATCTTCTCTATTAGCTCCGATTTCGTTACCTATTATAACTACAGCTGCATTTGCAAGACCAAATGTTACTATCATAAATAAATTTAAAACTGTTGTACATATTTGTATTGATGCTGCCGCACTCGTGCTTATTCTTGCATAAATTGCAGTATAAGCAATATTTCCTAATGCCCAAAAAGCTTCATTAACTAATATAGGCATAGTAACTTTATTCAAAGTAGATGAAAGTGATTTTGGTAATTGTAATCCACATAATAATTTGACTCTTAATACATCTATGTTTGTATAAACTGTAATTACTATAATTAAAAATTCAACTATCCTAGCTGTAAGTGTAGCTATTGCAGCTCCTTTTATACCAAGCTCTGGCATCCCAAACATACCAAATATTAAAATTGCATTTAGTAAACCATTAACTAGAAGTCCTATAAAACTTGCCCACATTGGTAAACTAGTATTACCTATACTTCTAAGAGCAGATGCAAATGTAAAACTAATAGCTGTAAATAAATAGCTTACTACAACTATTTGCAAATATTCTGCACCAATGGCAATTAATGTAGGATCATTATTAAATATAGACATAATTTTTCCTGGTAATAAAAATCCTAAGAACATAAATAGAAGTGTCAGCCCCACACTATAAAATAATGATCTTCCAACAACTTTTCTTATATTTTCTATATCTTTTTTACCCCATAACTGAGCTATAAGAACACCTGAACCAATAGCTATTGCATTAGCAAGTAATGAATATAAGAAATAATATTGATTTGCAATACCTACTGAAGCTAGTTCCAACTCTCCTACTTTACCAATCATCATTGTATCTAGCATATTAAGGGATGATGTTATTAAACTCTGTAATGCTATAGGAAATGCAATTATAAATAAATGCTTATAAAATTCTTTATCTTGTTTGTATTTTTGTATTGATTTACTTATCATCATAATACCTCCTTATAAAAATATTTGTTTAGTAATAAAAAATTTCCCTACAATTAAAAAACATCTACTTGCAGTTTTTCAAGTAGATGTTCAACAATCATATAAGAATTTTTCTTATAATTTATAAAATTCAAATTTAAAATGTAAAAATTTTAGTTTGTTTAAAGACTATAATATTATATATATAAAAATATTTTAAGTCAATAATTAAAATTTTTTATCATAATGTAAGATATAAACAAGATATATACAATCTATGAAATTATCAATATTGGATATAATAATAATAATATCTATAAATATCACATATACTTTTTACAAGAAATTATTTCATTAAATATAATTATTCAAAATAAAAGGAGAATAAATATGAGAAGAATATCTTTATTCATCATTATTAATGCTATATCTTTATATATTATTTCAAACCTAATGTCCAGCGTATATATAAGTTCTTTAGGTTCATTATTAATGTTAACAGTTATTTTTGGATGTCTTAACTTAATAGTTAAACCAATAATACAATTTTTTTCATTACCAATAACTTTTTTAACCCTAGGATTATTTTCTTTAGTTATTAATGGTATAGTTTTATATTTAGCCTTTACAATAGTTCCTGGGGTTCATTTAAACGGATTTTTAAATTCAATTTGGGCTGCAATACTGTTATCAATAGCAAACTCAATTTTTTATAATATATTTGATTAAAAATTATATAAATAAAGTCTATGATATAAATTTTTCATAGACTTTATTTTTTAATTAAGAATTTATTTTAAATATTTTTAATTTTTTAAAATGCTATTTATTTCTTTTATTAAACTTTTCTTTTCTTCATTATCTATGTTATAGTCATTTGATATTTTTTCTCTTAAATTTTCTATTTTCTTATCTTTTTCTTTTATTTTATCTTTAAAATTATTTTCAACCTCTTGAATACTTTTGCTTAACATATTAATTAAGGATGCCATTTCATCTGAACTACCTGCTATTCTATTTAGTAGCATTAAATTTTGTCCTAAAAGTTCTGGTATATCTTCATGAGAATATCTTAGCTGATGATCTATTTCTCCGTATCCTTCTTCAAAAATAGTTCTAACTTGAACTTCTGTAATAAGCTTTTTATTAGTAGGATAAGATTCTATTAGATAGTGAACTGATCTATATCCTGAAGGTCTCGAACAAACTGCTATGCCAAGTTCATCAAACTTTTTAGTGTTATCGCCTTCTCTTACGTTTGCCACAATTTCCATTACATCCCACATACTAGTTACAAAGTTGTGTATTTCTTCCCAATCCTCTTTAAAAATATGTATAACTCTTATTCCAAGTAAATCTGTAATTTCATTTTTATAATTTTCAGCTGTAAATTTAAAATCTTGTCCATATTTATTTCTTCTATCAGGGGTTTTTCTAATAACTTTTTCTATAAGATGCTTTACATCTTTTACTCTAGTTTTTACAGAATGAACCTTCTGATGACCTCTTAATATGTTAGCTATTAAATCAGCTTGTGTTTCGTAACTTTTTTTACATTCTATAAAGTCATCATGTATTTCATACAAATCTTTCCAATCTATATTTAATTCCTCAAGCTCACTTTCATTTATATTATAAATATTAAAAAATTGTTCCTTACTTATCATTTTTCTCCTCCGCTTAAGTTCTTATCTAAACTTATTTTACCCTAATTTTATATATGTTCAAATTAAAAATTTTTCATACATCTATATTATTTGTAATTAAATATAATTACAAATAATATAGATGTATGCAATAATAAATATTAAGTATTAAATATAAAACTAGAAATTGATACATATTTTTACATTATTATATAATTGATTAATAGGTTTAAATATATAGTTAACACAGTAAGGGGTGAATCAAGTTGGATATAGAATATTATTTAAAAGATATACTTCCATTTTTTAATGATTTAAATGATGAAGAAAAAATGAAATTAATATCTAAATGTAATATAAATAAATATAAAAAAGGAGAGATTGTTCATTCAAAAAACTCTTCTTGTACTGGATTATTGATAACTTTATCTGGAAATTTTAGAGGTTTCATTTCTTCGCCTAATGGAAGAGAAATAACATTATTTAAATTATATGAGAGAGATGTATGTATGCTATCTGCATCTTGCGCTTTTAAAAATTTAACCTACGATGTTAATTTAGAAGCAGAAACTGAATGCAGTGCAATAGTTTTGGATAGCTCTTTGTTAGAAAAACTAACATCTAATAATCTGAGTGTAATTAAATATATGCTTTATTTAGCTCAAGATAAATTATCTCAAGTAATGTATGTTTTAGAGCAAACTACCTTTTTTAGCTTAGATGAAAGAATATCAGAGTTTTTAATTAATCAAAGTAATATCGAAAATTCAAATATACTTTATATGACACACGAAAATATAGCTAATGAGTTAGGTTCATCAAGAGAAGTAGTTAGCCGTATACTAAAAAAATTTGAAAAAGAAAAGAAGATTGAAATATATAGAGGAAAAATAAAATTAATTAACTTAAAATAAATAATTCATCAAAAGAAAAAAGTACCAGAAGAATAGCTGATCTGGTACTTTTGATTATATTTTATAAATGAATAGAACCTATAAATCTCTTTATTTTTGTACCTATCATAGTATGTTTTAATGATAAAACTCTTTCAGTCAATATTATCGATGTCATTGAAGCTGCTAATATAGATAACTTAGCTAAATTAACTACATCTTCACTATATGAAAATGCTAATTCCGCAACAAATATAGACATAGTAAATCCGATTCCTGTTAATAAAGCTACTTCTACTATTGATATCCATGATGCATTCTTAGGCTTTTCAGCAATATGTAGTTTAGTTGCTATAAAACTAAATGATACTACGCCAAGTGGTTTTCCAATAACTAAACCACACATTATCCCCATTATCAAATTATATGCATCTTTCACATTTAAATTAAATTTAATTGCTATAGATGTATTAGCAAATGCGAATAAAGGTAAAATAATTAAATTACATATGCTTTCTAGTTTATGTTCTAATTTATCTGCAGTAGACTTTCCATCACCTAGTTTTCTAGAAGGTATGAATGCTGCCAATAATACACCACTTATTGTGGAATGCACTCCACTACAATAAACAAAATACCATAAGAATAATCCTACAAATAAATATATATATACGTTATCTACTTTTAATATTTTATTTATTCCTGCTAATAATAAAATTATTACCCCAGATATTAAAAGAGCACTTAAATTAAGTTTTGCAGAGTATAAAAATACTATAGCTAAAATTGATATTAAATCATCTACTACTGCTAAAGATAGCAAGAATATTTTTAAATTTTGATTAAGCCTAGACTTAAATATCATAAATATCCCTATAGCGAAAGCTATATCTGTAGATATGGCTACTCCTACCCCTGGTAAATATTGAGTATTCCTATTTATAATCATAAATATTATAGCAGGAACTATAACTCCACCAAGAGAAGCTATAACTGGAAAAGATGCTTTTTTAAAACTAGATAAAGTTCCCTCTATCATTTCTTTTTTAATTTCTAGTCCAACATATAAAAAGAATATAGCCATAAAAAAATCATTTATTATCATATGTAAGTTAAAATCACTAATTATACTCCTATGATGAAATACCTCATCATAAAAAGGTTTCATAGGACTATTTGCAATTAATATTGAAATTGCAGTTACTACCATCAATAATAGGCCTGGTAAACACCTCAGACTTTGTTATATTTTTTAAATTGTTAATCATAATACTGACCTCCATATTAAGTTTTATTTTAAAAATAAGTTTAAAATATTAAATAATATATACAATTTATTTTTAAACCTACTTATGAAAATATCACTATATACATATATAGTCAATAATAACTACTAAATTTTAAGAATTAATAGTTTCAATGAAAAATTCGATTTGTTCATATTGGCAACAACTTCGTCCGTTGCTCAATGTCTAATTTTAGTATTATAAAAAGTCTAGGAGGTTTAAGCTCTCACTAGACTTTTCAAATTGCTATAAATTTAATTTAATCATCTTTTTTAACTTTATGATAAAGTTTTTCAGTCTTTGTTTTATTAGTTCCACTATCCCTAGCGCCTATTTTTTGACCATTTTTTATTCCTATATCTGCTCCATGTTCAGAATTCATTTTTCTAAGCTCTGGGTTTGATTTTGGTCTATCTTTCATTCTATTTTTATTATTGTCCATGATATTTCTCCTTGATGATGTTTTATTATAATTTATCCAATAAAAAGTCTTCTATTCATAATTAATCATCCTAAAAATATCTATTATTTCTCAAAATTTGGATTATACCCTTTATATAATTTTTATTTAATAAATCAACAAATCCTAGAACTGTCTTTCTACTTATTCTCCCTCGTGTTATCATTGACATTAATCTAAAAGGAAAATCACTTAAAGATTTTTCAATATTTATCTCCATCAATTTATCTCCCAATGCAAATTTTTTAGATTTTTTATCTATCATAGAGATTATTAGATCTCCTCCATAAATTTTTTTAATATCATTAATAGTTGAATTTATAGTGAATGGATATACTTGATTTATAGATATAGGTAGTTCTTTTCCGTAAATTGACTCGAATTCTAAAGAAGATATATTATTATTTTCTTTACTTAGTTCATAATATATATTAGCACTTTTCTTATAATTAGGAATTTCTACATTGTCTCCTTTTTTATAAATTGTAGTTGAAAATTTTATATCTTTTGAAGATGAGCCAATATTTATAGTATATTTTCCATCTTCAATTTGCCAATCATTAGTTTTAATATTGAAATAAGTAAAGCAATCTTTATCAAGAATAAATTTAACTATTTTACTTTCTGCCGGCTTTAACTCTATCTTTTTAAATCTTTTTAATTCTTGTTTTGGTCTAAATAATTTTGAGTTTAAGCAAGATACATAGATTTGAATTACTTCTTTTCCTGTTAGTTTTCCTATATTAGTAATCTTAATACTTACTTCTATAGAATCTTCACTTAAATATTTTACTTTCATATCACTATAATCAAACTTTGAATATGAAAGACCATAGCCAAATGGATATTTAACAAGTATATTTGCTGTATCAAAATATCTATATCCCACGAAAATACTTTCTCTATATTCCTGATAATTTACCTTTCCAGGATAATATTTATTTGATAAACAATCATCTATACTTATTGGAAAAGTTTCTGATAATTTTCCACAAGGATTTTTTTTGCCTAACAATAAATTCACAGTAGCATTTCCTCCTCTACATCCATTCATATAAGTTAATAAAATGCCCTTTGGTATATCACTCCACGGCATTTCTATAGGAGCGCCACATTGAATAATCACCACGAGATTTTTATTTACTTTACCAATTTCATTTACTAAAATATTATGAGATTCTGGTAATCTAAGATTATCACGGTCATATCCTTCTGCTTCATGATAAGTTGGTAATCCAATAAACAAATATACTATTTCTTTATTTATTGCAACCTCCACTGCCTCTTTAATTAAATCTTCATCTATATTATTATTTCTTAAAGAATATCCTTTTGCATAACTTATATTACAGTCATTTTTTATAAAAGCATCATATGCATTATCTGAAGTAACTGAGTTTACTTTTGAACTTCCTAAACCCTGATATACAGGTTCTTTAGCCAATTCTCCAATTATACATATGCTTTGTTTGTTATTTCCCGGAAGAATGTTATCTTCATTTTTTAATAACACAGCACTGTTTTCTGCAATCTCTTGGGCAAGATTTATGTGCTCTTGTATATTACACTTATAAGGTATATTTTTACCATCTTTATATTTTAAAATTAATTCAATAATTCTAATTACCGATTCATCCAATACTTGTTGGCTTAAATTATTATTTTTTACTTCATCTACCATATTTTTATAATAATTATCGTTATATCCAGGCATTTCAATATCTAGACCAGCTTTGTGACTTTCAATATTATCATTAACCCCTCCCCAATCACTTATAGTAACTCCTTTATATCCCCATTCTTTTCTCAAAACATCTCTAATTAACTTTTTATTTTGGCTACAATAACTTCCATTCACTCTATTGTAAGAAGTCATTACTGTCCATGGATTAGATTCTTTTATGGCAATTTCAAATCCTTTTAAATATATTTCTCTTAGGGCTCTTTCATCAATGATAGCATCTAAAGTCATACGATATTGTTCTTGGTTATTGGCTATAAAATGCTTAATCGATGCCCCCACACCTTTACTTTGTATTCCTTTAATTAAAGCTGCTGCTAATTTCCCACTTAAATAAGGATCTTCACTAAAATACTCAAAATTTCTTCCGCAAAGAGGGGTTCTTTTTATATTAATTCCAGGGCTAAGGATAACTGCCACATCTTCTTTTCTACACTCTTCTCCTAAAGCTTTCCCCATTTTATTAATTAATTTTTCATCAAAAGAACAAGCAAGAGCGCTTGCCGTTGGAAAACATGTAGACTTAATAGTTTTATTATTAAGAAGTAATCCTTGATATGATTCTTCTTTTCTAAGACCATGAGGCCCGTCACACACAAGAATAGAAGGAAGATCCAGTTCTTCTATGCCATATAAATGCCAAAAGTCCTTACCACAACAGAACTTGCATTTTTCTTCTAAAGTGAGTTTTTTCACAATAAGAGAAGCTTCCTCATACAATGTCATACCTTCACCCCCTAAATACTATTTTTGAACATACTATATAGTCTATGATATGTAGATTTCTATAATCTGTTAAAATTATTCTTCATATAAAAATAAGAGCTACACAAGATAATTAATTATTATGATCCTATAACTCTTATTTTGTAAAAATTATTGTTTTTCCCTATGAATAATTAATCTATAAACTCAATTAACTTAACATTACTTTTATTAATAGAAAAATTACTTCCTAAATCTCTTCCGAATAGTGTCAAAGGGGGAACATTTGCCCCTGCATTAAATCCTTCTAGCCAATCTATTAATGAATAATAATTTCTCACATTACTTTCTTCAACTATTCTTTCAAAATTATTTTTATATACTATTCTTACTCTTTTTTTCTTCAAATCTATCATCTCCTAATATAATTTCATTCAATAATGTTATTTTCATATTTTAAATTATTTAATAATTATATTAATATTACCCTTTCCAACTAAAACATAATCTTTTTATATCTCTTACCCTTTTAATATCTATTAATAATATTAACATGAAACTATTTTATTTCATAAGTTAATATTATAATTACTTTTTATGTCAGTGGAGGTTCAACATGGATCAAATAGAGAATAAAGTAGTAATAGACAGTGTTTCAGCTCATATTTTAGATAAGTATTCAAAAGACGAAGTTATACTAATTGGTGTATTACCCTATGAAGATAGCTCATATTCAGATAATCTAGAATTAGTTATAAAGCCTGAAACTGGATATCCAATAACATTAAAACTTCCTTATTCAGGATATAATATGCAACTATTTGTTGGAGACTTTACAGAAGATGAAAAAGAAGAAATCATGATAAGAGGTAGTTTTGGAGGCTCTGGAGGATTTGAAATAGGTGTTATATATAAATTGATAGATGATAATATAAAAGAAATATTTAATCAAAATGATATAGTAAAAAATAGCCCTTGTACTTCAAAATTTAAGGATAATTATAAAGTTCATGTAAGTTGCGGAAATAAGAAGTACTCAATTAATTTATCTAATAGACCAAAAGATTACTTAGACTTAATATACGACTCAAATGGAAGGGTAAAACCTGAATCCATAGCTTCCGTAGATTATCCAAATACTTTATACCCTGTAAAAGATGTAGATAATGATTATTATGAGTTATTAATTCAGCAAAGAATTGTTGGAATTAATAATGCAGATACCCTAGGAATAATACAATCTCTATGTAATCTCCTTGATGAAAAGCTTACTATAGTAACAAAAGGTATTTATTTTCCTTTTAATTCTGAGATTATTTAATTTTAACAATTAACAGTTATCTAAATCTAAAATTTTATATCATTATAAGACAAATCAACTTATAAATATTAATTAAAAATTTCGCTTCGCTTAAGCCGCTGCGTGGACGCTCCACTTCATGTCGTCAACGAGATGCCTTCGCTATCGCTTCATGAAACGATGTTACTCAAGTTTATCAGGTTGAACTTTTAATTAGTTCAACCTATATTTTTATATCTCTTACTTAATTTAAATTTAATTATGCTTAATATGAACAAGGCCATAGACACACATATTATCATATAAATATAGTCTACTGTATAAACTAAAGAATCTTTCTTTTGTAATATTTCTACACACAAGTAAACCCATCTAGTAGGCAGTACTTCACCTATACTTTGTAAATTTTGTGGCATAATATAAAAACTCCAAAACGCTCCGCTTAGCATAAGACATGGCATTAAAATTAAAATATTTATTATTAAAACATATCTACTTTTAATAAAACTACTCATACATAAATTAAACGAGACTGATAATAAATTTAATAGTAGTAACATCACTAAAAAGTTAATTGTATTACTCATCATAAAATTTATATTAAATAATTTACATATTGAGTAATAAATAATACTCGTCATAGAAGACATAGTGTAAAATACAATTATCAGAGATAAATAATATTTTAATTTACTCATTCCTATACTTAATTTTCTTATTTTTTTATTATTTTCTCCATCAATAAAGAGCCTTATTATAGTTCCTCCTATAATAAATGTTGTTAACATTATTAAACCAAAAGATTTGTTAACTTCTGGACCTTTTGAATTTATGTCGTTTAGACTAAGTACTGTATATTGATCTTTATAATCTTGATTTAATATTTTAAATTTATTTATATCTTTATTACTTAACTTAGATAAAGTGATCATGTCATCTACTTTTGATTTAATAAATAACTCCATAATAGATTTCATATCATTTTCAGCTATAGATTTTATATGTATTTTTCCATCTTCTAAGTTTAATAATTTTTCTTGAAAATCATCGTCTATTAAAATTGCCATTTGAATTTGATTAGTTATTAAGAAAATTTTATAATCTTCTTCTTTAATATTTACAATATCTACATCTTCAATTTCATCGATACTTTGTATCATTTCCCTGGAAACATATGTATTGTCTTTGTCTATTATACCAATTCTAAAATTATATTCTGTAGAAAACTCAAAACTAAAAAATATTATTATAAAAATTGGAACTATAATCCCCATTATTATGTAGTCTTTTTTTTTCATTAATACTTTAAGAGTATATATAATAAATTTAATCAACTCTTCCACCTACTTTTTCTTTTGACGTTATATAACATATTATCAATAATAAAGTTGATATTCCCATTAAAAAACATACTGAAATAATAGGATAATTTGTCTTAACTCCATTACTTAGACTTATTAATGAAATATTGATCCAGTAGTTAGGAGATAGTTTGGAAAGAAAACTTGTAACATTTGATGATTCTAATAAATATATAGGTACATAGGCCCCTCCTAAGAATCCTATTATTAAAATTAAAATATTACTCATTATAATAGCTGTTTTATAATTAGAGAATATATTGAATATAGATATTCCTAGCATAGAACTAAAAATAATGAATGATATTAAAAGGATAAACATAGTC
>NZ_JAGHFM010000285.1 GCF_017888745.1 Terrisporobacter sp.
AGTCCTAGACTTTGTGTATCTTTAGGAACATTTATAATGGCAATTGGATATGCTTGTGGATGGCAATCAGCTGTTCAAGCATCACCAGCTCTTTTGTGGGCTATGATAATTCTTGTTTCTATAGGTACAGGATTATTCAAAGGTAATGTATCTGGTATAAATGGTAGATTATTCGATAATAAAGAACAGCTTGACTCAGCTTTCTCGGTTCAATATTCTTTTGTTAATATAGGATCATTTATAGGAACTACTTTTGTATCATTTATAGCATATGGAGCAGGATTTGGAGAAACATTCTTAGTATGTGCTATATTATTATTCCTTGATACTTTATGGTTAATATTTGGTGGTAAGGCTACTTTTGGTGATATAGGTAAGAAACCATTTAAATATGAAATAACTAATGAAGCAAAAGTTGAAGAAAAAGAAGTAGTAGCTAAAGATGATCCACTGACTAAAAAAGAAAAGCATAGAATTGCAGCAATTATTCTTATTACTATATTCTCGACGATATTCTGGATTGTTTGGTACTTAACTTACATGCCAGTATTATACCACTGGGGACCAGACTTTGATTATGCTAACAAAGCTAATTGGGTTATAGGTGGATTTACTGTTCCTTCTTCTTGGTTTGATTCATTAAATGCACTTTGCTGTATATTACTTGGACCTGTTTTAGCAGCATTTTGGTCAAAACTTGCTAAGTCTAAAAGAGGAGATTTAAGTATGTTTAAGAAGACTGCTTTAGGTATGATATTGCTTGGAGCTGCTTTTGGAGTAATGGTATTAGCTGAAATAATAAGAGGAGATAATCAAGCAAGCTTATTATGGATAATAGCAGTAGGTGTATTAATGTCAGTTGGTGAAATGGTATTCTCACCACTTGGAAATTCATTTATATCTAAATTCTCGCCAGCTAAAGTACTTGGTTTAATGATGGGTGTTTGGCCATTTGCTATATTTATAGCAGGTAAAGCATATGGATATTTATATGAATTCTTAGGAAATTATTCATTTGCACCAGCATATGGAATAGTTGGAGGTATAGTTCTAGTTTGTGGTATAGCGCTTTGGTCATTAGATAAGAAATTTAATGCTCTTGTAGAAGATGAAAATGAACAAACAGCTTAATAATATCTTAAGCTTAAAATAAATAGAAAAGACTATAGTTAGATTTATTTAATAAAAATCTAACTATAGTCTTTTTTTATTTTAAGATAGTTACTATGACAAGTTTTGTAATAAACTACATTTATAAAATTGAAAAATATAATTAAAAAAGTTTAAAATATGCAATGAGAGTATGTTGAAAATAATGAAGAGAAAAAAGAATATGTTAGATTAAATTATAATTAATTTTTGGATTAAGGAAAAGTTAAGAAAACTTTGGTATAATTCTTTTAGATAATTAGGAAAAATAGTTATATAAAGATTGGAGGAAGAAAATTAAAATGAATACAGAAGAAAATTCAAATAAAGTTGCTAAAAAATATGATAATTATTCAAAATTTGATGGCACTATGTATTTTAAAAATAAAACAAATAATTTAACTATGAGAATGATAAAAAGTAATCATTGTCCTAAATGTAAAAATAAAATAGAAGGATGTAGACTTTATTGTGAGAAGTGTGGACATAGCCTAGAAGGTATTACAAAGAGTAATTTAAATTTTATAGATAGTGAAGGAGAGAAAACTAAATTTAAGGATATATTAACTACTTTTAATATTAAAAAAGCATTTATGACCTCATTTATTGCAATTTTAATATTATTTATAATTTCAACTATATTAAAAATTACTTTGATAGGTAGTAATAACCAAATATCTCAGCTTATTAATCCTATTCATATATTACTTTTAAGCAACTTAGGTAATATTGATATTTATATATCATCATTTATGAATAGTAGCTCGTCAAATTTAAGTTTAGGATTTTTAATATTATTGATTTTACCTGTTATTTCTTTGGTAATATCATATAGATTTTTTATGAAAAATGAAAATACATCATTGCCTAAACATATAAAAAACTCAATTGGAGTTGGTATAACTTATGGCATAATTCTTGGTATACTTGCAAAAGTTTCACAAGAAGGATTAAATTTATCAGATGGATTTAATTCCTATGTATATAGAATGTATTACGGATTTAGTATGTTAAGTGTATTATTCAAAGGATTTACTATAGGATTTATGTCTGTATTATTTTTAGGATTAAAAAAAGAATATGAAAAAGATAATAAATTTATAAGCATATTAAAGTTAGCTTTTAAAACTATAATAATAGGATATATTATAACTTTTGTGATTCTTATTATTATGTACCTAATTAATATAGATTACATCTATGAATTAGGACTAAGCTCATATAAAAGTCAAATTAATATTGGTGTTATACTAAGTCAGCTAGCTATGTATTTATGGTCATTTTCAAACTTAATACCTATAAATATAGGAGAAATAAGTATATCATCTTTATCTCTATTTAATTCTACTATGTCTTTAGATTTAATATTAATGCTTGGATCAATACTTGCTTTATCAGCATTAGTATTTATAATAGTAGGATGTAAGTTAGCTTTAAAATACAAGAAAGAAGAAGGAATAAAACCAGTGGTAATATTTAGTACTTTTTACTCAGTTATTATGGGAATAATTGCAATATTTACATCTATAGATATAGGAAATAATGCAGCTTCTATAATTGGTTCTATAAGTACTGTACAAATGGGATTCAACTTTATTTTAACTATTGTTATATCCTTTATATATACTCTATTAACTACTTTAATTGGTTTTAAGTTAAATATATTTAATTAATTTGGAGGATGAGAATGAAAGATATGAAATTATCAAATATACAAAAAGAATCTGAGAGATTAAGAATAAAAAAAGAAATAAATGACTGTGAAGATAGAAAAGCACAAGTTTTACTTCAGATGGGGATTAAGACTTTTGATAAAATTAGAAAAAATGAATTAATTGATTCAGATTATGATGAATTATGTGAAGAAATTAAACATATAGATATAGATATTTATACTAATTATATGAAACTTAGAAGTTTAGAAAAAGAAAATAAAAAAACTAAATGCGAATGTGGATATGTAGCTTTTAAAAATGAAAAGTTTTGCCCTCAATGTGGAAATAATTTAGTCCAAGAGGAAGAGGAAATATTTATGGTCTGTGGTAATTGCAATGAAAAAACTGAGATAGATTCAAATTATTGTGCATGCTGTGGAAGCAAAATAAGTCGAGAAAATAGTCATGAAAACAATGAAGTATATATTGAAGAATATGATTTTGAAAATAATATAATAGAAGATGAAGTAATAATAGATTGTGTTTCAGAAAAACATAATGAGAATCAAGTTATAGAAGACGGTGAAAATATACTTAAAGATGTGGATAATATAAATGAAAATAGTTATGAAGTACAAAGTAATACTGAAGAATTCACAATTGTAGAAAATAATAATGAATTTGAAAATGAAGAGAAATATATTGAAAAAGAAGGTAGAGAATTCTTAAAATATCGCGAACAAGTTGAAGAAAAAAATAATAGAATAGAAGAATAGATATAAAATAAGGGATATAGAATAATTATTAAATTTTCTATATCCCTTTAAATCGTTTTATTAAAAAATAAAAAACAATTTTGATATAACTTATTTACAAGCAAATATAATTTGTAAGAAAATTGATAGATTTAATTAGGTGAAATGATTAGATTTATATGTTAAAATATAATGGTAGTTAAAAATTTGGAGGGATAATATGAAAAAAAGGAAAGCAAAGTCAAGTAGTCAGGATAAGTATGACACTTTTAGTATTACAATGGAATTAGAAAGACCTTTGCTTTACAATAATGAAGACAATGCAGAAAAAAATAAGCAAGAAAATGAAGTTAATAAAGCAAAGAAAATGAAAAAAAGATTTATAATACTTTTAACTGTATTAGCATTATTTGTAGTAGGTTTTTTCATATGGTTAAGTAATGGTTATACTTTAGAAAAAGAAGCACAGAGATATTTAGAAAGTAATTCTAAAGTGCAAGTAACTGTTGATGGAAATTATACATACTTTACTCCAAGTAATATGAATTCAACAAAAGGATTTATTTTTTATCCAGGAGAGAAAGTTGATGCTTCATCTTATGCTAAATTATGTAATATGATTGCAAGTTATGGTTATAAGGTTGTAGCTGTAGATATGCCATTTAATTATGCAACTTTTGGTGAAGATAGAGCTACAAAGGTCATAGAAGATAATCCAGATATAAAAAGCTGGGTTATTGGTGGGGATTCACTTGGTGGAACAATTGCATGTAAGTATGCTATAAAAAATAAAAATGTAGAAGGTATAGTATTAATTTCATCATATCCAACAGATAACTTAAATCAACTAGGGTTTGATGTATTATCAATATCAGGTAGTAAAGATAGTATAGTAAATTACGAGGAGCTAATTAATTCTAAAGAAAGATTACCACAAGATACAAAATATGTTGAAATAGAAGGAGCAAACCATTCTCAATTTGCTAATTATGGATTGTATGATGGAGATGAAGAAGCTTTAATTAACAGTGATGAACAAATGAATATTACTGTAAATAACATTGTAGATTTTTTAAATAATATAGAATAAAAAGCTTGCACATTTAGAGTGCAAGCTCTTTTTTACATATTTTTGTATAATCCGATTGCTTCCCATTCTCCTTTTTTGACATCTGTTTTGAATGCATCAATAAACCACTGTATATCTTTTTTTCTTATAGCTTTAAATAAAAGTAGCATTATAAAGTAAATGATTAAATCTAGAATTATGTTTATAAAGATGGAATTATTAATATGTAAACAATAAAGAATTATTTTAGTAGCATAGCTAGACAAAGCAATAGAAATAGTAGGTTTTAAAATCCAATCAAAAATATCAAAGTGCAAATTAGTAACTCTTAGAATTTTAAATATGCCAAGTGATGTATTAAAAGTTGTGCTTATAAATAGAACTAGTACAAAACCTTTAATTCCGTACCTTGGAATTAGTATTGAAATTGCAGTAATTCTGACAAACATATCTATTATATTGTATTTTAAAGTAGTAACTTGTAAATCTAGTGCATTTAAACTACCATCAACTACTCTATCTAAATACATAAAAGGAATTAATGGAGCTAAAATTCTAAGTAAATAACCTACTTCTTGACTATTATATAAAGTATTTCCTAATTCATCTGCAAAAATAATAAATATTCCTGTTGAAAATATTGCTATTAACAAGGTGAATTTCATTACTTTTGAAATTATGTAGTTGACCATATTTCTTCTATTTAATGCATTAGCCTCAGCAATCTCTGGTATTATTAATGTGGAAAAAGATGCTAAAAATATAGATGGAAAAACTAATAAAGGCATAACCATTCCTTTTACCATACCAAAGATTGATAAAGACATAGAACTTGAAGATCCATATAGCCTAAGTGATTTTGGTATAAGAATATCTTCTACAGTTTTTAATGAAGTTTGAATATAAGCACTAAATGCCATAGGAATAGCTATTCTAATTATTTTAAAAAAGGAAAACTTATTATCCTTAAATTTATGATTTATTGAATAACCTTTCTTATCAAATATGTATAATATGTAAGAGTAAAATGTAGCACAAATATTACCTATAGACATACCCACTGCTATTAAAGCGCATGTATAATCTAATCTTTCTGTTGAAAAAGAAGATACACATATTGAAACAATAATTATCATTATTAAAGTTTCTAATACATCGGCGCTTATACTTTTAACCACTTTTCTGCAACCATAAAAATAACCATTTAAACAACAAGATATACCTACAAAAGGTAGAGAATAAGATAATATTTTAAGAGGTATTATAGCCCTTTCATCCTGAATCCATGAGTTACTTATAAAAGGAGTAAAATTATACAGCAACATGCCTGTTGCAATACTACAAATTAAGGTATAGATTAATCCCTTCAATACAATGTTTTTAATCTTATGTTTATTTCCTTTTCCAAGTTCTTCTGCTACTAACCTAGTCATAGTGACTCTAATACCCGAAATAGCTAAGGTTTGACAAACAATATTAATACTCATTATAAGCTGATATAGCCCCATTCCTTCAGCACCAATCTTATTTGATAAATAAACTCTAAAAGTCATATTTATAAAACCTAAAACCATAGTAGAGGTGGTTAGCAATATAATATTAATTATTAAATTTTTTCTCTTCATATTTAACTCCTCGAATATACAAAATATATTTTTAATTACTATTATTTATATGCAATTTAGTTTATAAAAAGTATTAACAAAAAGAAGATTATTTTTACGAGAACCATTTAAACTTAAATAATAATCTTTAGAAAATATTAATTGGGACCATGTATAGGAATAAGTTTAATGAAATAGGAATGGAGTAAAATATACTTATAGATAAAATGAAAAATTGGGCATATTGAAGAAAGATGAAAAAAAGTGTAAAATTATAAAGAAGAAATATTGTAAATTGCTGACATTAAGATTTATTTAAGAGTTCATTTGAGAGGAGATTTGTATGGGGGAAATTGCATTTGAAAAAGCTACTAAAGGTAATAAAAAAGCCCTAAGAGAGCTTATAAAAATGAACAGCAAATTTATTTATAAACTAGCTTATATTCATACAAAGTATGAAGATGATGCAACAATAATTATGAAAAATACTATACTATATATTTATGATAATATACATAAAATGTCTAAGGTAAATAACTTAAAAAATTATATTATGAGGATAACTATTAAACATATTAATGAATACATAGAAGAGTTTGGTATAGTTGATTTTGAGGAAAGTAATTCCGATTTTATTAATAATAGTAAGATAGATTTATATAAATCTATAGATATATTAGAAGTTCATTTGAAAAATGTCGTAGTTCTTAGGTATTTCTATAATTTATCATATAAAGAAATTTCAGAAATACTAAGTATAAATGAAAGTACAGTAAAGATGTATCTTAGGAAATCTTTAAAAATTCTTAAAGAAGAATTAAAGGAGGATTTATAAGATGAATAAAAATAGAAAAAAGAATAGTATATTAGAGAAATTAGACTTGGATTATATAGATATAGAAAAAAATATAGATATAGATATAGAAAATGACATAAAAGATTTTCATATAGAAAATGATGTTTTAAATAAAATTGAATTACCTAAAAATTTTGATAGAATAGTTAACAAATCTTTAAAAATAAGAAAAAA
>NZ_JAGHFM010000040.1 GCF_017888745.1 Terrisporobacter sp.
CTACCCTATCTTTATCAAAAGATTTCGCTCTATATAAAGCATTATCTGCTAACTCGATCAGTTCTTTCTTATTTTTAGCTACAGTTGGATAAGAAGATACACCTATTGATACAGTTAAATTGCCACTAGGCTGATGCTCTTGATTTGGAAAAGTTGTATTCCTTATATTTTGTCTAATTAATTCTCCTAAATTTGATGCTTTAGTTTTATCAACATCATATAGTATTACAGCAAATTCTTCTCCACCATATCGTGTCACAACCCCTAGATCTCCTACTGTATCCTTTAACATTTTGCCTAATTTCGTAAGTAGCCAGTCTCCCTTTTGGTGACCATTAATATCATTAAAATTTTTGAAATTATCTATATCCATAAGTAAAAGTGACACTTCTTTATTTAATTTTTGAGCTTTTTTCAAGGATGTATCTAACATATCTTGAAAACTCCTATGATTGTATAGTCCCGTCAAACCATCTTTTATAGCAAGTTCCTTTAACTTCAGATTATAATCTTTTTCTATTTCTATATATAAAGACAAAATAAAAGAAGTTATTAATAGAGAGCTGACTAAAATTATATCTCCTTCAAATGAATTTATAATCTCTATATTAGATATATTATTTGACAATATTAAATTAATAAAATTAAATGATAATATTATTAAAGATACAGCTATAGCAATTATAAAACTTATTATTTTCTTATACTGTATTGATGATATTAGTATAATAATCATGCTTATATACTTAAATGAGCTATTTTCTCCACCTGTTTTAGACATCAAAATTATAAACAGTCCTAATATCACAGCTATTTCTATAATATTATAAACCTTTGGCATATTTAAAAAAGTTTTTTTTGTATAGCCATAAATCATCTTTGAACATACAACCATAAATGGTACTATAAAACAAACAAAAAGTAATAATAATAATAAAGAACCACTTCCATTTAAATTGATAGTTCCTTTTAAATCTACATTATAATAACTTATTATATTTAAACTTGCTAAGATAATATATAAAAATTTTAATCCAACTATAATCTCTAATATCTTTATATTTCTCTCATGATCAAACTTATTCATTTCTATTCACCTATTCTATCAACTAAATCTATTTAAGCCGCGCAATAAAAAAACCATAAGAAAAGTTTCCTATGGTTTTTTATCTCTACTCTTCTCTTAAAGATTTTGGTACCTCTGGCTCAAAGAAAAATGCCATACAATAAGTGCTAGCACCATGAGCAAGATTATTAAAAAATTCAACTAAAAATCCCATTCTTCTTATCTCCTTTTTTTAATTTATGCTAATAATTATAAAAGTTTAATTAATTAAATTTTCATAATCATTAATACCTTATCCACAAATAATATAAATCTACTTCCTACTGAAGTTAACGATATATTTTGCATATATAAACCTAAAATCATACATACTGTGAATGAATTAAAATCAATATCTTTATATGATAAATTAAATTTATTCAATGTAATGTTTATAATAAATATTATTAAACACACTAAGTAAATCCTAAATGCTTTCTTTTTCAATCGTTTTCTTGTTTCCTCTTTTTTAAGAGGTTTATTTTTTGACGGTACAGGACATTTCGTATAAATTATTATAAATGATTGAATTAACATCAATGACCCTAAAATATAAAACATTTTAACATCAATGCTAATAATATATTTTGATAATAATGAAAAAACATATGCTACTATAATTCCTGTAACTATACACCTATTTGGACTAGAACAATGCACTCCTCCTGAACATCTTTTCATCAGGCCTGCGATTAAAGAAATAATCATTATTTCAAAAAAAGTATTAGTTATTAATCCAAAAATAGATGTTAATATAATCGCCATGCACATATGTACAAAGACAAAAATTCCATACTTCAAAACTTCAAACTCTTCACTCGACTTGTTCGTATCCTTAGTTAAATATAATGCTAATTTATTAGAAATCTTATCTGTAAAATTACTCATTATCATCAGTTAATAATTTTTCGCTTAATTTATTAGTTATGAACTGAATAAATATTGCAATCAAAACAAGTATTCCAAGTGAAGGTAGAGTAATAATTGCACCCTTTAATGTATAGTTACTAATCAAATAACTATCCGGTATTTTTAAAATATAATTTGATATATAAAGATATACAAATTCACTTAATATTAAAGAAATAAAAAGTTTACAAGTTGTCATAATACAATTTATAAAGCTATCTTTAGATAAGTATAAAAGCATAAATAAAGTACAACTCATAGATAGTATCGTATGTATTCCAAAGCTAATAGGAAGCAATCTAATTAAGGAAACAATAATACCTAGTAAAAATGCCTTTTTTAGTATAACCTTCTTCGATATCTTTAGTTTTAAGAAGTAACATCCTGTCAATAGCATAATTGCACATTCAGGAAAACTTCTAACTAAGATATATCCTATTGATGTATGTAACATATATCTCTCCTTAATTTTTTTATATTTATAAGAAAATTATAGCATAAAAATTAGAATAATTTTCATAAAATGCAATATTTTATACTTATTACTACTTATAAAAATTAAATATCGCCTATTAAATCTTCAATTTATCTAAAAAATATAAATATTTACATGAGTAAAAAACTTTAATTTATTCATATTGACAACGGCTGCGTCCGTTGCTTAAAATTCACTTTGTTCATATCGCCAACGACTTCGTCCGTTGCTTAAATGTATCAGTTTGGATTATAAACTATCCACAATTTAGATAATTTATAATCCCTTAAAATATAAAAAAGATTGGAAAATCCAATCTTTTTATTTATTTAAATATTGTCTAACTAATTCTTGTTCACCCAATTTAACAAGCTGTTTACTCATCAATCCTCCTAAATCCCCACCTTTTTTTCCATTTTCATATGAAGTTATATTGCCTCCATCTTCTATATTAGTATTTTGTATACCTAGTTCATCTGCAATCTCTAACTTCATTTGATTTAAAGCCTCTCTTGCATTTGGATTTACTATTTTATTTGTCATAAATACCTCCTAAGATGATTCTTTCTTCATTAGTATATTTTTCTTTTGCTTAATTTTTATTCATACATCATATAGATATATCTTAAAATCTTTATTACTTTTCCAAAATTTAACTGTGTAAAATTATTATTATATAGCAAATCATATATATAATAAAATTTATCGGAGGTATAATGATGAATAATTTCCTTCTTACAGATGATGAGTTGATAGAAAGCATAGAATGTGCTAGTCCATGGTTCGTTGGACTATATATGGAAACATTTTTAAATAATTTAAGCTTTTTATCCAATAGACAATATAAAAATGAATTTACTAATGATATACATAGGTATGATCCCATACTAATAGAAGAAAGTATTTTAGATATATATAATAGAGTAGAGTCTCTATTAAGAATTATTAAAGGAAATAGAGTTAAAGATGCACTTAATATAGTTATTGATTATGATACAGATAGTATATATGATATTTATGCTAGACAAGAGTCAATATACTTATTAGCTTTAATAAATAATGGAAAAATAAATGTGCCTACATTTACATAAAATTAAAGACTATTTAAAATAAGGTCCACTTATTATAAATAGTCTTTTTCAAATAATAAGATTATTAATACTAACTATACGATCCTACATTAAAGGAGCAAATACTCTAAGTATAGCTTGTAGTAACGATCTAGTTTTTCCTTTTTTTACATCATCATCTGTAAATTCTCTACTTTTTGACATAGTATCTATAGCATCTTTTTTGATATCAGATATACACTTACACTTATATAAATAAACTCCACATTCAAAATGTAAATATAAACTTCTATAATCCATATTTATTGTTCCCACTGTTGCAATTTCATCATCGCATATAAATACCTTGGCATGAATAAATCCAGGCGTATATTCATATATTCTTACTCCAGCTTCCAATAACTGAGTATAGTATGATCTAGTCAATTTAAACACTGTCTTTTTATCAGGTATCCCTGGTGTTACAATTCTAACATCAACACCTTTTTTAGCTGCCAGACAAAGGGCAGTCATCATCTCATTGTCAATTATTAAATAAGGAGTAAATATATAAATATAATTTTTAGCACTATTTATTATATTCATATATGCATTCTCTCCAACTATCTCTTCATCAAGAGGAGAATCTCCATATGGTTGAACATATCCATCACTACGTACTAACTCTGTCTGATTGACTTCTGGTCTGTATATAGAATAGTCTTCATCTGTTGGTCTAAATGCATTCCACATTCTTAAAAACATTACTGTCAAATTCCATACACCTTCACCTTTTAACATTATTCCTGTATCTTTCCAGTGTCCAAATCTTTCTTTTACATTTATATACTCATCTGCTAAATTTATTCCACCAGTAAAACCAGTATGACCATCTATTATAGTTATTTTCCTATGATCCCTGTTATTCATAGCCAAAGACACAAATGGAACAAAAGGATTAAATGGTATACACTTTATTCCTTTACGCTCTAGATATAAGTTGTATCCATAAGGAAGTAAATTAATACATCCTACATCATCGTATATTAGACGTACATCAACACCTTCTTTGGCCTTACGTTCTAAAATTTCTAATATTCCATTCCACATTTGACCTTCTTCAATTATGAAATATTCCATAAATATAAATTTTTTAGCATTATTTAATTCTTTTATTAAATCTGCATAGTTTGATTCACCTATATCATAATACTTAGTTTCAGTATTCTTATATATTGGATATCCAACCACATTAGATAAATATATACTTTGACCTGCTACACGTTCATCTTGATTTCTTATCTCATCTATAACTCTTTCGTCTTGGCTTAACTCGTTAATAGTTCTGTTACTTTCTTTTTCTAATGTATTCCTTAATTTCTTTGCAGGCTTTTTATTTCCAAAAATTACATAAAGCACTCCACCAGAAACAGGAAAAAGTAATATAGGAATAATCCATGCCATTTTATAAGCTGGGTTGTCATTTTTGTTTACAATCCATAAAACAACAAGTCCACTAATTATTGAAAAAAATATAGATATTTTAGTAGAATAATGACTAAATTTTATTAAAATCATTACAAACCATAATATTTGGATAAAAATTATTAATCCAAATATAAACATCCTATTAAATATTAACTTTAAACATCTCATTAGTCATCCCCCCTTCTTAACTTTCTCTCTGTAATTAGTACGTATTCTTTACTTTGTATTAATGTATTATAACATTTATTATCCTTTTTTGTTTCTTTTTAATCATTTTTCTTTATTTTTGATATTACTATATTTTTTATATTAATTAAACTTACAATTATGTAGTTATATTAAAATAAAAAAGTATTTCAACATATTAATGTGAAATACTTTTTATTTATTGATTATATTTTTATATAAAAACACACTATATTAATTTATCATTTTCTAGTAATTTATATAAAGTAGGATTAAAATTAAATTCATTCATTAACTTTTTAACTTCTAATAGGGCTTTTTCTCTCTTTTCTTTAGATATATTTGATTTTGATGCTCTAATTAAAATATTCTTTGGTGAATGAGATATATCTATAAACTCTAACAATTGAGTCTTATATCCTACACACTCTAATAAATTCCCTCTTACTGAATCAGTCATAAGAGCTGCTACCCTTTCTTGTATTATTCCATATTTAGTTAATATTTCAAGATTATTAGCTTTCATTTGATGATTAAATTCATGTTGACAACAAGGAACTGAGAATATCATTTTAGCATTCCATTTTATAGCATTATATAATGCATAATCTGTAGCCGTATCACAAGCATGCAGAGTTATCACCATATCTACTTTATTATTGTATTTAAATCCATTTATGTCACCTAACTCAAAATGTAAATTATCAAATTTATACTTTTTAGCTATTTCATTACATTTCTTTATTACATCTTCTTTTAAATCTAATCCTGTCATTTTAACATTTATTTTTTTAATTTCTACAAAGTAATAATATAAAACAAAAGTTAAATATGATTTTCCACATCCAAAATCTAATATCGTAAGTTCTTCATAATTATTCTTCTTTATTTCATCATCTATAATTTCTATAAATCTATTTATTTGTTTATATTTATCGTATTTTGAATTAACTACTTTTCCTTCTTTAGTAAATACACCTAAATCAATTAAAGGCTGTATCAACATACCTTCTTTGAGAATATAGTTTTTTTCTTTGTTATGACCTTTATTTCCCACTTTTGCATTATCACTTTTTTTCTTCCCTAAAAATACTTTTCCTTTTTTAGAAATTTTCATATCATATGTAACATTAGAAGACCATGCAGATAATTGTTTAAAATCTTCTTTCATAAACTCAAGTATTTTTTCGTTTAAATCTTTTATATCTATATTTTCATGAAATACTTGCTTATCTGTGTACTTTTCAATTTGATAGTACTCTTTTTTTCTATTTTCTTTTAATAAGAAAACTATTTTATTGTATTTTAAATCTTTATTTTTTTTATTGCTTATAACTATTTTTATAATATCATCTTCACACAATTCATTAATTACTTTTATTATTTCTTCCATTTATATCACCCATCATTACTTAAATTAGAATTATTTTCTCAATTGCATTATTTATTATACCATTAAGTATTATTATTTAATAAACTTTTTATATACTTATAGCACTTCAAAATTTTATTTTTTGTTATATTTTCTTTAGTTTTTGATACTAATAAGGATATGAATAGGAGGTATTTTATGAAAGAAACATTTAATCCTGATTTATATCATGGTAAACATAAGAAAAAAAATTTTTTTGAAGGCTGGTATTACAAAATTGTAGATAAAAATAATCACCATAAATTAGCTATTATTCCCGGTATATCTTATGGTAATACAGAAGATCAACATCATTCATTTATACAAATATTAAATAGCCATGAAAATAAATACTACTATATTTCTTATCCTTACGAAGATTTTAATTATAATAATAATAAATTTAGAATACATATAAATTCTAATATATTTTCTTTGAATAGTCTTAATCTATCTATAGATAACAAAGATATAAAAATTAA
>NZ_JAGHFM010000286.1 GCF_017888745.1 Terrisporobacter sp.
AATAATTTACCAACTACATATAAAGAAGCATTACTTCAATTAGTGGAGCAAGTTGAAGAAAACGAAAAATTACAACTAGAAAACCAAGAATTAAAACCAAAGGCAATATTTGCAGATGCAGTAAGTGCTAGTCATACATCAATACTAGTTGGAGAACTTGTAAAAATATTAAAGCAAAATGGAGTGGACACAGGACAGAAGAGATTCTTCGAGTGGTTAAGAGATAATGGATATCTGATAAAAAGAAAAGGTTCAGATTATAATATGCCAACTCAAAAGAGTATGGACCAAGGGTTATTTGAAATAAAAGAAACTACTATAAGTCATTCAGATGGACATATAAGCATAAGTAAAACTCCAAAGGTAACCGGAAAAGGACAAGTATATTTTATAAATAAATTAAAACCTGTATTAGCATTAGCAGAAGCATAGGAGGACATTAGAAAATGAAGAAAGTTTTTACAGCAAAGGATATACAAGAAATTTTAGGTGTATGTGAAAAAACATCTTATGACTTAATAAGACAAGCTTTAACAAGAGGAGATATGTTCAAAGTAATAAAAGTTGGTAATATATACAGAATACCTTCAAAATCATTTTTAGATTGGCTAGATGGTACTGATTAATAAAAAAGAGGTGAGGAACAAATGAAAATAATAATGACAAAGGAACAACTAGAATTTCTAATTAGTTTATTTCCAAATATGACACATGAAGAACTTTTTAGATTAATAAACAAAAGATAAAAGGAGGTAAGTTATGAAAGATTCTAAATCAATATCAAAACTAACAATAAAAAATAACCACATATATTTAGATAATTTAGAAGTGAAAGGTGTTAAAGATTATGAAGTTAAAAGCTCTGCACCGAATAAAATAGCAGAGCTTACACTTAAATTAGTTGTATCTACAGTTGAAATTGACTCTTAATAAGTTCAGTAATTACACCAGTTGCAATTTGTTTAAGAGCATCTAAAGATGAAGAACCTATATTTTTAGAGATTTCTTTTGTTTTATTCCAAGTAGTATCTAAACGTATATCTTCAATAAATCGATGACCACTTGGCGTTAAACCATAGATAACACAACCATCTGAGTGGAAATCAAGACCATTAATTAAATTAGACTGTTCGCATTGAGATAAATGGTAAAAAATTTCTTCCTCAGAATAATTATTTAATCTTGGTACCTGCATATCATCAGGATACTCAATTATTGCAGGAAAACTAGTTTTTTCTTCTATAGTTAAAAGAATATCTCTTATGCAATCAGGGTTTAATCTCATAAAATCACAACCTTTCATAAATATTTGGAAAATATTCCATATAAAAAATTATAGCAGAAAGGGGTAAGAAATGGCAATAAATGACAAATTGAATCGAATTTTAAAAGAAAGAAATATAAGTGTAAATAAACTAGCAAAAGAAGCAGATATACCAGTTAGTAATATTTATAAAATCTTAGATAAAAAGAATTTAAATCCAGGTGTTTATACAGTTAAGAGAATAGCTGAATATTTAAATGTAACAATAGAGGAATTAATTTAGAAAGTAAGAGGGGGAAACATGAGAAAAAATAAGAGCTGGGCTCTTGAAGATTTAGAAAAACTTGAGGAATTTTGTAACAATCCGGATTATAGCACGAATGATATAGCGAAATACTTTGGTAGAAGTATAAATAACATAAATGCAACAATAAACTATTATCGCATTAAGAAGATAAGATATGAGGATACAGGCTATAGAAGGTGCTGTGTATGTAATTTAGTTTTACCTTTGGATGAATATCACTATAACTGTCAAGATAAAAAACATCATAAAACTTTTATATGCAAACATTGTAGTTCTGAAAGATGCAAAAAGTACTACTACAGAAAAAAAGGAGAGTGTGACTAATGAATAATCAAGATGATAACAGAAAAATAGAAGTGCAAATGGTTATAAATTTAATAGAAGTCATGTGTAAGAAAAATAATATATCATTAGTTCCTTATAGATTAAAAAATGGAACTTACGTTACATCAGTTTATGACCATTTAGAAGATGTAACTTATGTGCTTACTAAAAATAAGGAGGTTTAAAGTAATGAATAATCTAGATGTAATTGATCTAATAAGCAATAAAATAGAGTGTCAAAAGAACAGATATTCAAATTTATATGAGTTATCTCATGCACACAAATTAGAACACAAGAGTGTCTTTAATACAGAAGATAAATTCGATGCAGTATGGCACCATACTTACAGAACCCAAGAGAGGATTTATAAAGAAGAATGTAAGATAATGGATGAAATATTAGAAGTATTAAGGGATTTAAAAGAACAAGAAATTAGAGAATATACAAAATTATATGAATATTCTAAAGATAATATTCCTAGTATTGGATTGATATAAAAAAGAGGTCCTATAAAAGGACCCAAATAAAAATAATTTAAAATGATTGATGGATTGATTATACCACAAAAGGAGTTATATGCAAAATGAAAATTGTGGATTTTATAAGAACAGAAGAATCGACTTTTGAGACAAGACTTCTATATGCACAATTATTAAGTCCATATAATGCTGATGTAGACAGTAAATATGGATATTTAGATGGCGCTAAGGAGTGTTTAGAGACATATAAGCCTGTTGAGGAATTAGAAGAGTATATAAATCAATATGAGTACTCACAAGATGTAATAGACGAATATGATAAGGCTTATATTCTAGCCTTTAGAGATTATATAAAACAAAAGAAAAAGGAGAGTGCAACTAATGAGTAATAATGCTTTAAGTTTAGCAGAGTACAAACTACCAGGAGGGCAATTATTAAGTTATGAAACAGTAAAGAATTATATAGCTCCTGGAGCTACAGACCAAGAGGTTTTATATTTTATAGAACTATGCAAGGCTCAAAAACTAAACCCTTTTGTTAAGGACGCATATTTAGTTAAATTCGGAAGTCAACCAGCGCAAATTATAGTAGGTAAAGATGTATTTATTAAAAGAGCTAATGCTAATCCTAACTTCGATGGAATGAAGGCTGGAATTGTAGTATTGAACGGTGATGGAAAAGTAGAAGAAAGAGAAGGTTCTTTAAAGTTACCAGGAGAGCAAGTTGTAGGAGGTTGGTGTGAGGTTTATTTAAAAGACAAAAGTTACCCAACTAAGGCTTTAGTAAGTTTTGAAGAATATGCTCAAAAGACAAAAGAAGGAAAACTTAATTCTATGTGGTCTATTAAAGGTGCAACTATGATACGAAAAGTAGCTCAATCTCAAGCATTAAGAGAAGCCTTTCCGGAAGAACTTAGAGGACTATATCAGCAGGAAGAAATGGGAGTAGATATAAAACTTTCAGATAAAGAAATAATACCAGGAATGGCTAGTAATAAGCAAAAGAATATGATTATGGCACTAGCAGCACAAAAGGACCTATTCAGTTTTGATAATGTAAAAGATACATCTAAATTAGAATATTTCTGCACAAGTAATGGATATTGCTTAAAAGAATTAAAATTTGAAGAAGCGGATGAAGTATTAGAACTATTAGCAAAATATGAACCTAAAAAGAATACAGAAGATAACATACAGGATGTAGAGTACACAGAAATAACAGAAGATAATATAGACGATATAGAAGTGCAGGAAACTTTATTATAGGAGAGGATTTATTCCTCTTCTCTAGATAAAACAAAAGACAAGAGAGCAGGTGATTAATATGACTAAAGCTAAAAAATATTACTGGTTAAAACTTAAAGAAGATTTCTTTGAGGATGATACTATAAGCTGGATTGAAGAACAGGAAAATGGAAAAGATTATTGCTTGTTTTATTTAAAATTATGCTTAAAATCTTTAAAAACAGATGGATTATTAATAAGAAATGTAGGAACTATGTTAGTTCCATATGATGTAAAACAATTATCTAAAATTACAAATACAGATACAGATACAGTTAGAGTTGCAATGGAACTTTTCAAAAATATAGGTTTAATAGAAATATTAGAAAATGGAGAAATATATTTGAATCAGTTGCAAAATATGGTAGGGAGTGAGACATCTAAAGCTCAATTAATGAGGAATAAAAGGGAAAAAGATAAAGAAAAAAAGTTACTAAGTGAGGGTAACAATGTTACCACAGAGTTACCCTCAAGTTACTTAAATGAAGAAAATTGTTACACAGAGATAGAGCAAGAGAAAGAGAAAGAGCAAGAGATAGATTTAGAGACAGAGAAAGATATAGAGACAGAGCAACAACAAGAGATAGAGAAAATTGTTGTTGATAAAGTTAAGTTATATTTTCCTGATACAACTTTTAAAGAACTGAATGCTATTAAGAATGAATTTTTAAAAAAGAATAAAGATATTTACTATTTAATTGAAAAATTAATTCTAACTTATGAAAATAAAAGACTTGAAAATAAGATAGGGTATCTCATAGGTGCAATTAGGGATGATTATGAATTAAAAGAAAATTATCCAATAGATAAAATCTTGATGGCATGGGAACAAGAACTCTATGAAAAGCCAAATAACCCTATCGTGCAAGATAGAGTTATGTATTATAGATATTTAAATAACGAGAAATTTAAAAATTTATAATAACAGTATATGCAAATTTAGTTAAAAATATTCAAGAGGGATTAAATTCCTCTTGAGTTAGGGGGAATTAAAAATGTTGATACAGCAACAGTATTCTGCTAGACATAATAATTCTTCTTATTCAACAAAAGAAAATTATTATGCTCTATTAGCAGCAATATTAAATACAACTAACAATAATATTCAAGTTAATTTCTCACACTTGTTTGATAAAGAGGAAGAAGTAAGGAGAGTAAAAGAAATAGAAGAAATTAGATCTAAAGGAGGTAAAACAGAATTAGAAATTTGGTATAAAAATGCTAAGAAGTTTGAAGTTATAAAACAATCAGATAAAAATAGAAGAAAAGCAGCAATAGAAAATCAAGATAAACTTAGACGAGCAAGGTTAGCTAGATTAAAACCTTTTGAAGATGAAATTATAGACTGTAGGGATATGTCTTTTGAAGAAATAAGAAAACATAAAGTAAAAATAATAGATCTTGAAACTGGAGATATAAAGATATATGCAGATAGAGAAATTTTAGCAAAAGAGTTCAAAATTAAAAGATGCAATATATCAATGTACATTAAAAAAGGATACATATCTAGAAAGAAATATTATTTTACTATTTCTGATGAACTGGTAAACCAAAAGTCGATAAAAGAGAATAAAGAAAAAAATAAATATAAACTTACTAATATTGAAACAAATGAAATTTATAAGTTTACAAACCTTCATAAAATATCAGAATTTTTAGAAATTAATTATAATACTTTTTATGCTAGATACAGCAAGTCTAAAACTGTACTTGGATATAAAATACAAAAGATGAGTAAATAAAGGGGGTATTACCTTGTTTAAAAATAAAACTAACGAAGAAATATTTGAAATAGCACATGCTGGAAATAAAGAAGCGAGAGACTATCTTATAACTAGTAATATAAATTTAGTCTACAAGATAGCTTATGAATTTATGAATTATTTGAAAGAGGTTGATTTTGAATCGTTAGTTCAAGAAGGAAGTATTGGTTTAATGAAGGCAGCTGATAAATTTGAAGTAGAAAGAAATCTTAAATTTAGTACATATGCAACTTGGTCAATAAAAAGTCAAATATATCAATACTTAAGAGATCGTAGAGAAGATAAGCCATTTAGAATAAAAAGAGTTGATAAGACTTTGTATAATAAAGCACTTAGAACTAGGGATGAATTACAACAAAAATTATTAAGAGAACCTACCTTGAAAGAGGTTAGTGAAAATATAGGTGTGGGAATAATAGAGCTAGGACGAGTTTTTAATTGTATAGATGGCCATAAAAGTATTTATGAAGTATATCATGAAGGAAAAGATGGAACAGATATAATGCAAATTGATGCATTAGAAAATCAAAATAACTTATCAGAAGAACAAATCTTAAATAGAATGATTATCAAAGATAAATTAAAAAAACTGAAAGAAAATCAAAGAAAAGTAATAGAGTTAAGATACTTCAATGATCTAACTCAATTACAAGTTGGACAAGTATTAAATGTAACTCAAGTTCAAGTATCAAGATTAGAGAAAGCAGCATTAAATAATCTTAGAGAAATGATAATGTAGGGGTGAACATATGAAGAGGATATTAGGAGGAAAGGAATGCTGTTGCCCTATGTGTGGCGGTACTGTAGTGTACTTGCAAGTTAAAAGGCTGGGTGTAGTATCGCAGTGTCGTGATTGCGGTAATATGATACAGGGAAGAGCAAAAGATGAATTTAAAATATATACTTATTCGGAGGATAGAAAATAATGAGTAACTTAGAAAATAATATAAAAGATTGTATATCTAAAGAACTTGAAAAAGGAATTATAGAAAAAGTAATTGCAGAACAATTAGAAAAATGTATCGAAAAATCAATAAGTGATATGTTTGGCTGGAGTGGAGAAGTTAAAAAAGTCGTAGAAGAAAAAGTTAAATCAGTTATGATACCTTACTTAGAAAATTACGATTACTCTGAGTACATAGTAAAACTAGATAGTGTTTTAGTTGATGTTTTAAAGAGTTCAACACTAGAAAATAGAAGGCTATTAGAAAACTTTCAAAGCTTAATGAAAAGTGAAGATATAAAAGAAATCAAACTAACTGATATATTTGAAAAATGGAATGAATATTGCAAAAATAATGTTGATAAAGATGATCTGGAATTTGATTTTGAAGGTGGGTATATAGGAACTAGATTTGATGTAGAAGATGTAAGTAGCAGCTGGAGCAGTTGGAAAACATATATGATTACATTTGAATGTGAAGAAGATGAAAACCTAAAGTTTGAATTTAGTATTCAATCATATAAGCCAAGCGAAAATAGTAAATACACTAGTAATTATAAAAATATCGGTAGTATAAGAAGTTTAAGATATCTAAATGATTTTGAAATTCTAATGATGAGAATAAGTGAAGGATATGAAAATATAGTTGTAGACAGCTTTGGAGAAAGTGAAGATGTATTTATAGAAAATGATGAGTATTAGGAGGGGATAGATAATGACTAAGTTAAAGGCTAGGGTATTTAAAAATAGAGTTAATAAATATAACGTGCTTATAAGTTATCAAGGTAAAGAAATGCCTGTAAGTGAAAAGGGCAAAATACTTACATGGAACACTAAAGAAGGAGCACAAGAGTATATATTTGCTAATAGAGATAGATTAGAGTTAGTTGAATAAGGGGGAACAAATGAAAAGATCTAAGAAAGAAAACAAAGAGATACTTAATGTAGTAAATCTAGCTAAAAAATATGTAAATGTAGGATATAAAATAGGACAAGCAATAAGTATGGCACAAAGAGAAGTTAGGAAACAGGAGATTGAAGCATATGAGAAGTAGAGAAGCACAAGAACAAGCAGTAGTAATTCAATGGTGCAAAATGCAAGAAAAGAAATATCCAGCACTTGGAAATATATTTGCTATACCAAATGGTGGCTATAGAAATAAGATAGAAGCCGCTAACTTAAAGAAGCAAGGTGTAAAAGCAGGAGTTTTAGATTTATTCTTAGCATATCCAAATGGAGAACATGCAGGATTATTTATCGAAATGAAGTGGGGTAAAAATAAATGTACTCCTAACCAACTAGAATGGATTGAGAGACTTACTAGAGCAGGATATGAAGTAAATGTATGTTGGAGTTCGGAAAAAGCAATAGAAAGCATAAAACATTACTTAGGGATAGGTGATTAAATGAAAATATTATTATTACTTATAACATTTTATATTGGATTTGTAGCAGGCGCGAATTGGAAAAGTATACATAGAGGTGATAAATAGATGAATATATGGAATAAAATAGATGAACCAGTAATGAGAGCGGTAAGTGGGATTGTATATGGAATATGGGGAAGTGTTGGACTCGCTATTGATTATAATGAGGATAAAAAAGAACTTGAATTAACGATATGGGATAAATCATATAGATGTGAAGATAAAAAGGTTGTGGTAAATAAGAGATTTAATTACGAAATAAAAAATACAAATACTTCAACGATATTAGATATAGTTGAAGTGATAGAAAAGTTTTTAATAGAAAACTATTCATAAAAGATAGTATTTATCCAAGGAGGAGATAATATGAAATTAGATACAAGAATAGTGATACCCGTTAGGTATAATTCTGACTACGAGTGCGACACATGTTTAAAAGTAATAGAGGGAATATTATACAATGTTATAATGGGGCAAGAGATAAAACTTATACATGAAGGAAAGATATTA
>NZ_JAGHFM010000287.1 GCF_017888745.1 Terrisporobacter sp.
ATCAAATACTTTCTCTATAGTACCTGGTGCTTTAGGAAAAGATATGAATGAAAGAGTTACTAACTTATCAGCAATGATGGATGGATACTTCGGAGATGGAGCTCATCACTTAAACGTTAACGTATTCGATAGAGCTACTTTAGAAGATGCTATGGAACATCCAGAAAAATATCCTCAATTAACAATAAGAGTTTCAGGATATGCTGTTAACTTCATCAAATTAACTAAAGAACAACAATTAGATGTTATAAACAGAACATTCCACGGAAAAATGGCTTAATTTATAAGCTAACTATATACAAGTAAAAAGACTAAATTTATTTTAGTCTTTTTATTTTATCCTTTTGCAAATATTATTATAAATAATTAAAATAATAATAATAGATTTAACATAATAATAAAAAACTTTAAAAGATATAATACGAATATATATTAAAATAAAAGTACTCTATTTTACAATTTATAGATTTAATTTCTATGATTAATCTATAATCTGTTTTATATATATTCTTACCTTTTTTAGTTTTATAACTAAATTTAAGAGGTGTTAATATGACTACAGGAAGAATACACTCAATAGAAACATTTGGAACAGTAGATGGACCTGGTATAAGATGCATATTCTTTTTCCAAGGATGTCCATTAAAATGTAAATATTGCCATAATAGAGATACATGGGATGCTAAAATCGGAACTGAATACACAGCTGATGAATTAATAGAAAAAGCATCTAAATATAAATCTTATATGAAATCTTCAGGCGGTGGAATCACAGCTTCTGGTGGTGAGGCTACTTTACAAGCTGATTTCCTAGCTGAATTATTTGCTAAAGCTAAAGAAAATGATATCCATACTTGTTTAGATACTTCAGGATTTGTTGATATAGAAAGAATTGATAAAGTTCTTGATAATACTGATTTAGTATTACTTGATTTAAAACATATGGATGATGAAAAATCAAAAGAATTAACAGGTGTTAGTATTCAAAAAGCTTTAAAATTAGCAAAACATTTAGATGAAAGAAACATACCAGTTTGGATAAGACACGTTTTAGTTCCTGGAATAACTGATAGTGAAGATAATTTATCTAAATTAGGTGAATTTGCGGCTTCTTTAAACAACGTGGATAGATTTGAATTATTACCTTACCACAGTATAGGTATCCACAAATGGGAAAGCATGGGCATCGATTATGAATTAAAAGATGTTAGGGATGCAGACCAAGATGATGTAAAAAAAGCTAGCGAGATTATTGAAAGATACGGAATTAAAGTATTTAACAATAAATAATATAAGTTTATATAAAAAAAGAAGTCTTAACTAAGACTTCTTTTTTTATATTCATTAATTAAAATTCTATAACTTCTACTTCCATATTATCTATAGCATCTTGTATTAATTGTTCTACTTCTAAAGCTTTTTCAGAATCCTCAATTCTTTCTAATCTCGGTTTAGTCACAGGCTTCTTAGGAGCAAATACTGAACAACAGTCTTCTTCTGGTATTATAGATGTTTCAAAAGTATCTATTTTCTTAGCTATATCAATTATTTCAGTTTTATCCATAGCTATAAGTGGTCTAAATACCGGTAAACTAACAGATGCATTTGTACAAGTTAATCCTTGTATAGTTTGTGAAGCAACTTGACCTATACTTTCCCCTGTTATTAAAGCATCGCAACCTCTTTGTACCCCTACTCTTTCGGCTATTCTCATCATAAATCTTCTAGATATTATAGTCATTTCTTCATCTCTACAATTTAATCCAATAGATTTTTGTATTTCTAGTAAATTAACTTTATGAAGTCTTACTCTTCCACAATATTTAGCTAATATTCTAGCTAAGTCTTTTACTTTCTCTTGAGATTTTTCACTAGTAAAAGGATATGTATGGAAATGTATTGCTTCTACTTCCATACCTCTTTTAGCAACCATCCATGTAGCTACTGGTGAATCTATACCACCTGATAATAAAGACATGGCTTTACCATTTGTACCTATTGGAAGTCCACCATAACCAGGCACTGTATCAGTATAAACTACCACGTTATTTTCTCTAAGTTCACATTTTACTCTTGCTTCTGGGTTATTTATATCTACTTTTATTTTATCTCCTAACCTAGATAATAAATATCCACCTATATCTATACTCATTTCTTGAGAAGTTAATCTAAAAGATTTGTCTCCTCTTCTTGATTCAACTTTAAATGATTTAGCTCCATTATTTATTTTGTCTTCTAAAACTAAAAGCGCTGTTTCTTTTAATTTTTCGTAAGCTGTTTCCACAGTATCTTCATTAGTCTTAAGTATCTTTACAGCTGGACATACACCAACTACACCAAATACTTTTTTAACTTCTTCAACTACCTCTTCATATTCATAATCGCCTAAATCAACATAAACTCTTCCGTACTCTTTGTAAACATTAAATTTATCTATAGGCTTTAACATATTTTTTATATTTTTTATTAATTTATTTTCAAAGATATATCTATTTTTACCTTTTATTCCTATTTCTCCGTATTTTACTATAATTGAATTATACATTTTTCACCTCTTATTATCGTCTTTTTATTATCATTCTTAAATCATTTATAGATTCTTTTAAAACTTTAACAGTTTGTAAAATCTCTTCTTCTGTATTAAAATCAGATAAACTAAATCTTATCGCTCCTTCTATTTCATCAGGTTTAAGATTTATTGCATTTAATACATGGCTACCCTTTTTCTTAGAAGAACAAGCAGATCCAGTAGATACATATATTTTCTTTTGTTCTAAGAAGTGTAATAAAACTTCTCCTCTTATATTTTCAAAAGAAGCATTTAGTATGTGACATACTCCATCTTCTGGTGAATTTATTTTCACACCATCTATATTTTGTAATATTTCATCTTTTAATAAAGATTTTAAGATTTGTATTTTTTCAATCTTTTTATCTAAATCTTTATTCATTATCTCAACTGCTTTTCCTAATCCATATATACCTGGTACATTTTCTGTTCCAGATCTTACTCCGATTTCTTGTCCACCACCAGTTAATATAGGCTTTATCTTACTATTTTCTTTAATATACATAAATCCTATACCTTTTGGACCATGGAATTTATGACCACTTACAGTCATAAAATCAATATTATATCTTGTTGGTCTGAATTTAATTTTAGTGTAAGATTGAACTGCATCTACATGGAAATATATCTTTTGTTCTAAAGTTTTTAGATACTTTCCTATCTCTTCTATAGGCTGTATACTTCCTAATTCATTATTAACATGCATCGTAGAAATTAATATAGTACTTGGCTTAATTGCTTTCTTTAAATCTTCTATATTTATTTTTCCATTTTCATCAACTTCTAATAATGTTATTTCAAATCCTTCTTTTTCTAAATCGTAAAGTGTATTTAATACAGAAGGATGTTCTATATTAGTTGATATTATATGATTTTTAGTTTTTCTAAAATTATAAGCAACGCCTCTAATTATCGTATTATTAGATTCTGTACCTCCTGATGTAAAGAATATTTCTCTATCTTTTACTCCTAAGGTTCTAGCTATATTTTGCCTTACTTCTTTAATTTTTCTATCAACCTCTATACCTTTTTTATGTAGAGAAGATGGATTTCCGTATTCTGTAGTAAGGGCTTTAACCATTTCTTCTACTACTTCTTCATAAGGCTTTGTAGTTGCACTATTATCTAAATAAATTTCCATTTACTACACCGTCCTATATACTTTTTTTATTAATGTATACATCAATTTTGTTATCTAATAAATTCTGTCAAATATGTATATTTTCACATTAGCATTCTTTATTATACCATTTTTATACGCTTTTTTTAATGTTATACTTAAAGTTTTATAAAACCATATTATTTATATTAACATAATTTTGTAGAAATATAATTTTGTATGATTAAATTTTAAATTTTTATTGCATTTATTATCGAATATTGTTATTATATAAGAGTAGTTATCCCCTTGATAACCCAATTAAAGTTTCTATTCAAATACCCCTTTTTATGAATAGATATATATTATGTCTAAGACGAATTAGATTTAATTTATCAGAAAAAAAGAGCTTCCCCAGCTCTTTTTTTGTGCTTAAATTTAAACGAAAATATTATAAAATTATTTATTATATAATAATATTTTTTAAAAATATTTTGGTATAATTATATATAGTATTTAAATACAAGGAGGTAATATTATGTCTACAAGAAAAAAAGTAGCTATTGTATTTACTGGTGGAACTATTTCAATGACAATAGATGATGAAATTGGGGCTAATGTACCATCTTTATCTGGTCAACAAATTATGTCTATGGCAGCAGGTATTAGTACCGTTGCAGATTTTGAAGTTATAGACTTTGATGAAATACCAGGACCACATATGACACCAGAGAAACTTATGCAGTTAAAAAATTGTGTCCTTGAATTATTAGATAGAGAAGATATTTCTGGAGTTGTAATAACTCATGGTACAGATAGCTTAGAAGAAAGTGCTTTCTTCTTGGATTTAGTTATAAATCATGAAAAACCAGTTATAGTTACAGGTGCTATGAGAAGTAGCTCTGAGCTTGGTTATGATGGTTCAAATAACTTAGCATCTTCTGTATGTGTAGCTATATCAGAAAATGCTAAAAATAAAGGTGTTCTTGTTGTTTTAAATAATGAAGTTTTATTAGCCTCAGAAGCAACAAAAACAGATACTATGTCCCTAAATACGTTCCAGTCACCTGGTAAAGGTTCTTTAGGTATAGTAGATAGCAATCAACTTTTATTATTCAAAAATGTTGCACGCAGAACGTTCATAGACACTGATAGAGTAATGAGTAAAGTTGCTCTATTCAAATCAGGATTAGGTATGGATTATACATTTATAAATCATGCTGTAGATATGGGCTATAAGGGCATTGTAATAGAGGCTATGGGCCGTGGAAATATACCTCCACAAATGTATGAAGGAGTTAAATATGCTAGGGAAAAAGGAGTTATTGTTGTAATAACTTCTAGATGTTTACTAGGAAGAGTTTATGATTCTTATGGGTATCTAGGCTCTGGTAGAGATTTAAAGAATCTTGGTTGTATTTTTGCCGGTGATTTAAACGGTCATAAATCAAGAATAAAATTAATGTTAGCGTTAGGTAAATCTAATAATCTTGATGAAATTAGAGATTACTTTGAAAAAGGAATCTATTATTAAGGTTATTTAATTAATAAAATTTAGTATTATCCAATTTTAATAACAATATTATATTTACCTTCTTTATTACTAAATAATAATATTTATTAATTTTAAAACTAAATAAGAAAAATAAAAACTTCCAGGTAAACTTGGAAGTTTTTATTTTAATTTATTATAAAACTTTAGCTAAGAATTCTTTAGTTCTCTCATTAGCAGGATTATTAAATACATTTTCAGGCGTATTATCTTCTAATATATTTCCACCATCCACGAATACCACTCTATCTGCAACCTCTTTTGCAAATCCCATCTCATGGGTCACTATTGCCATTGTCATACCTTCATTAGCTAGCTCTTTTATAACATCTAAAACTTCTTTTACCATTTCTGGGTCAAGAGCTGATGTGGGTTCATCAAACAACATCATATCTGGCTCCATAGCTAAAGCTCTAGCTATAGCTATTCTTTGCTTTTGACCACCTGATAGTTGTGAAGGATACGAATTTTTTTTATCTAAAAGACCTACTCTTTCTAGTAACTTTTCTGCTTTTTTATTTGCTTCTTCCTTGCTTAATTTCTTTATTTTAATTGGTGCTAAAGTTATATTATCTAATACAGTCATATTAGGAAATAGATTAAAGTTTTGGAATACCATTCCTATATTTTGTCTTACTTCGTCAATATTCACTTTTTTATCAGTAATATCTTTACCTTCAAATATTATTTGGCCATCAGTAGGTTCTTCAAGTAAGTTCATACATCTAAGTACGGTACTTTTACCAGAACCACTAGGTCCCACTATTACAACTATTTCACCTTTACTTATTTCTAAATCTATTCCCTTTAATACATGTAAATTTCCAAATGATTTATGCAAATTTTTTAGTCTTATCATTTTATCACTATCCCCTAATTACTTAATTTGATTGAGCCAATTTCTTTTCTAATTTACCTACTAGCCAAGATAATATACTTGTTATTACTAGATACATTATAGCTGCGGCTATATATGGCTCAAAAGCTCTTGCTATTGAAGTTCTTACTATACCTGCTTTAAACATCAAATCTTGAACACCTATAACTGAGATTATTGCAGATTCTTTTACAAGTGTTATAAATTCATTTGCAAGGGCTGGTAATATATTTTTTATAGCTTGAGGTATTATTACAAATCTCATAGTATCCACATACCCAAGTCCTAAAGATCTACTTGCTTCCATTTGACCTTTATCAACAGATTGTATACCTGATCTAAATATCTCTGCTACATAAGCACTTGAATTTATGGATAATGCAAATGCACCTGTTACAAAATCACTAGATATAGGACCTATATCTGGAAATTGTACACCAAACTGAGGTAAGCCAAAATAAATAATAAAAATTTGTACAAATAAAGGTGTTCCTCTAAGTATGTGTACATATGCACTTGCAGGCCATTTCAATATTTTTAATTTTGACATTTTCATTAGACATATTAGTAATCCTAAAATAAATCCACATACTAAGGCTACTAATGAAATTAATATTGTGGTCTTTGCTCCTTCAAACATCAAACTGTAGTATCCATTTAATCTACTAAAATCCATTCTCCCATCTCCCAATCAGACTGTCTATTTTTCTGCTAATTTTAAAGCTTCTTGCATGTATTCATCCATCTTATTTTCATCTTTTAATCTTTTTATAGTATTATTTATAGATTCAACTAGTGATGTATTATCTACTTTTTCATTAGATTTTTTAATTGCTGCTGCTGTAGATTCTGCAACTTCTTTACCAACAGTAGTTTTACCTATTGCTAATCCATCATATTGACCTATATTTATATTTGCAACATTTTTACCAGTTACTATAACATCTATATTGCCATTTTGTAAATCTAACATTAAATCAGGCATTCTTTTTAATTGTTTTGCATCAGTTATACCTAAATCACCAGTTATAAAATCTGCTTGAGTTGTTCCACTTTGAACGCCAACTTTTAATTTCTTTAAATCATCCTCAGATTTTATTGAATCTTCTTTTCCTTTTTTAACTATACAAACATTGCTATCTTCATAAAATAATTCAGAGAAATCTACACTTTTCTTTCTTTCTTCATCTGGAGTCATTCCTGATAAAACTATATCTACTTTTTCTGCTTCTAAAGCTCCTAGTAAACCATCAAAATCCATGTCCTTGTACTCAACTTTTACACCTAAATCTTTTGCTATTTCTTCAGCCATAGTTATATCAAAACCAACGATTTTATCTTCTCCATCAATTTGCTTATGGAATTCATAGGGAGCATAATCAGCACTTGTTCCAACTACTAATACTCCTGCATCTTTAATTTGTTGAAGTTTTTCAACAGTTCCTTCTCCCTCATTACTACCACTTGAACATCCTACTAATGAAATTGTCATCATTGCTCCTAATGTTAAACCTAATAATTTTTTTAATCCTTTCATTTTACATATCCCCCTTTATAAACTTTCATTACAATTAAAAAAGTCTCTTAGTCATTAGACTAAGAGACGAATTAACCGCGTTACCACTCTTCTTGATAAAATTCACTAGGCTCATATGACCAATGAGATGACTTCGTTTCCACTTCAGTCAAATCCGTTGCTCAAAACAAAGCAATTAGAATTTTATCCTCTCAAACCTTTAAGGCAGGCGCTACCTATTATCATACTTAATTTCCGATAATCTTCTCCAAAGCTCTCTTCACTCTAAACTCCATTATTAGGCTCACACCAAACCCCAACTCGCTGAAACTTTATTTAGGCTACTCTCTTTTTCCTAGAATTTCCATACATTTGAAATTATTAATATTATTGTAGTTTCACAAAATTAATTTGTCAATAATAAATTTTCAGATTTTTCATTTTTTTATTTATAATTTTTCTATAATATTATTTCTGATACATAGTTTATAATCTAAAGTTTTCTCTGTATCTTTAAATTTTACTTGAACCATACTTCCATCTTTTCCAACAATTCTACCATCTTTAAAAGTCTTATGATAAATTTTATCACCTATTTTTATACTATTAATTTCTTCCTTTGTTGGATTTTTTATCTCATCTAAAAATCTAGATTTAAAAGCCTTTTTTCCATATTTATTTATTGGAGAGCTTAAACATAAACTTTCCTCAGCTCTTGTCATTCCAACATACATAAGCCTTCTTTCTTCTTCAATTTGTTCAAGTTTTTTCACTTCATCATCTATATCATAAGATTTTTCATGAGGTATAGTTCCCTCATTAATTCCTATGATATAAACATATCTAAATTCTAATCCTTTTGCACTATGCATAGTAGTAAATACTACTCCATCTAATTCTTTATTATGATGATTTTGTGATAATTCTTCTTTAACTTTTTCAATATGTGTTAAGTATTCTTCTATAGTGTCAAAATTTGATGCAGAACTTTCAATTTCGTTCAAAATCTCTATTAGACCATTGGTTTTAATTTTTCTATTCATACAATAATCTAAAATATATTTATCGTATTCTAAAGTAGTTCTTATATACGATATAGCGTCTTGCGGACATTGATGTTTTAAATATCCTATATCAATATCCAAATCATTTATTGTTTTGACTTGTTTTGGGTGAAGATTGCACTTTGTAATTAATCCATTTACAAAATCTTTTTCATCCTTAACTTGATTTATATTGTCTCTAGACACATATCTAAATGGTTTATTTATTATTCTTATCCAATCTTCATTTGTATTTTGTCTTACACTAATTTTTAGATATGATAAAATATCTCTTGCTGCCCAATGATCATAGATTGTAACTATAGAATCTTTTATAGTAAATGGTATTCTCATATCCATAAACACATCTACCAAAGCTCTAGATTGAATATTAGTTCTGTAAATTACTGCAAAATCACTATATTCTACATAATCCTTTTTTATCTCTTCTAAAATTTCTTTTCCAATTTGTATAGCTTCATCCTCAGAATCATTAGGAATAAGATATTTTACTATTCCACCTGATCCTCTATTACATTTTATAGTCTTATCATACCTACTAATATTTTTTTGGATTAATTTATTAGACACATTTATTATTTCTTTTTGTGACCTATAGTTCATGTCTAACAATATTTTTTCTGTTCCAGTAAAAATTTCCTCGAATTGAAGTAAAAAATCTGGCCTCGCTCCTCTAAATCCATAAATACTTTGGTCTTCATCTCCAACAACAAATATATTATTATTAGGAT
>NZ_JAGHFM010000041.1 GCF_017888745.1 Terrisporobacter sp.
AAATTTATGAATAGTTTTGCAGAGAATCTAAAAAATAATGACATAAGAATAGTATCAATAAGTAAAAGTGGAAATAATACATTGTCCAAGTTAAGTGATATAAATATTCAATTTTATGCACGTGAGCTAGCACAGATAGGTGAAAATTTACCCATATTTTCTGGATCTCAATTTTTTATTATATGTGAAATTTTACTGTTAAAATATTTAGAATACAAGAAACTTAAGTAAAATTTGCAAATAGATATGTGAAAATTAGAGAGTTTTTTTATGTTATATATCCTTAAAAAACACTAAATTATGAAACAACGAATGAGATTATCAAAAAAGCAACTGGATTTGAAATTACATTTCCAGTTGCTTTTTTAACATAAGTAATTTATTTGATTTAAATTGATAATTTAGTAGATATAAAGATTGCATTAATATAAGTTTCTTAAATAGATTTATCCTTAGAATTTTTAAAAAATATATTTTTATTCATAATATATTCAATCAAATATCCCATTACAATTATTCCAGGTAAATCAATTAAAAATCTTACAAAAGTAAATTTATATCCAAGTCCTCCTATTTCAAATAAAATAGTAGATAGTTTTATTACACACCAAGCATTTAAAAAAATCATAATATTAGAAAGTTTGACACCTTTATCAGACAGAACCTTAGTAAAAGGAAAGGCTGCATACATTGGCCCAGCGGCTAAAGATGCAATTAAAATAGATAAAAATACACCGAGTACTCCAGATTCTTTTCCCATATATTTCATCATAGATTCGCGAGATACCCATACATCAATAAGGCCTAGCATGATCATGATAGGAGGAAGAACTCCAAGCATTTGCATGAAACTAGATTTAGCATTTTCGAAGACTTTAAAAGCAAAATTATTATTAAAAAAATAAATTATAACTACTACTATAATCCATAAAATAACAAATTTATATCTTTTTAAAATTGATTTTAAGTCCATATACTAAACACCGCCTCTACAAATAAAGCAACTATAAATGAAAATAAAAATGCTAGAATGTTTCTAATTAGAGCTATATTTTTGCCCATATATTTTGCTTCTAAAGAAAAAGTCATTACACCGACCATAGTAAGAGTAGAAACTAAGGCTGCTACTTGAGCATAACCAGCTCCACTTATTAAAAGAGAATTTGCCATGGAAAAGGCTACAAAAGTAGGCATTAATGTAATAGAACCAGCTACTGAAGCAAGTAATACACCTAAAAAACCAGAGTTACTTCCTATAATTTTAGAAATCGTATCTGTATCTATTATAGAAAGTAGTATACCGATTACTATTATTATAGTAAAAAATTGAGGCATGATATTTTCAAAAGAAGAGAGTCCTTTTTTTATAGCTATCTTAGTTTTTTCTTTATTTTTAATGTAAGAAATAATTAATGAAAATATACACAACCCATATAAAATATAAGATGTCATAAAAATCCTCCTTAAAATAGACTGATACAATATAATATGAAACTGCTATATTGAAGGTTAAAATAAATCATGGTATTAGCTTATTTGTTATAGGAAAATAAATAACATTAGCAGATTTGATTAATAATTATGGATTTTATATAAAGACTAATCTATTATAAAATTACAGACAAAAGCTTATAATAAATTAATTTAAAACTTGGGGGGATTAGGGATGGAAAATGTTAGGGTTAAAAAATTTTCACATGTGGCTATGACTGAAGATATGTTAAATTATGAAAATGATAAATTAAAAAAATCTATTCGTAGAGAAGAAGATTTATATTCCAGAAATAATGAGGTAAGAACAGAGTTTGAGCGAGATTATACTAGAATTTTACATAGTTTAGCATATAGAAGATTAAAGCATAAGACACAAGTTTTTTTCAATACTCAAAACGACCATATTTGCACAAGAATGGAGCATGTGGCCCATGTAGAATCTGTTAGTTATATGATAGCTAAATCCTTAGGATTAAATTGTGAGCTTACTAAATCTATAGCTATTGGACATGATTTAGGTCATGCACCTTTTGGTCATGAAGGTGAATATGTTATAAGAAAAATAGTAAAAGATAATCTAGGCAAATCTTTTTGGCATGAAAAAAATGGACTAAGAGCAGTAGACAAATTAGATTTATTATCTGATGATAAAGGAAGTTTAACTAATTTAAATCTTACGTACGCAGTTAGAGATGGAATAATATGTCATTGTGGAGAAGTTGATGAGAATGGAATTTCACCTAGAAATGAAAATATAGATTTGAATACTATACAAAATCCAGGTGAGGTGCAACCTTATACTTGGGAGGGGTGTGTTGTTAAAATATCAGATAAAATAGCATATCTAGGAAGAGATATAGAAGATGCATTATTGCTTAAAATAATTAGTCGCGATGATTTACAAGATATATATAAATTAGGTCATCAACATGGACAAAAAACAATAAATACCTCTGTCATAATAAATGAACTTGTAAGTGATTTAATTGAAAATAGCAGTGTTGAAAATGGAATTTGCTTTTCAAAGGAAAAACAAAACTTTATTAATTCAATAAAAAAATTCAATTATGAAAAGATATATAATAATAAACAATTTAATTATTATAAAAAATATGCTTACTTAGTAATAAATAGTATTTTTGAAGAATTAAGTTTATACTACGATGGAGAGAATACTATTAAAAATTTACAAAATAATATAGATAAAAGATACAGATTTTTGATAAGTGATTTTAAAGGTTGGATAATAAAATATTGTGATGAAAGTATTATAAATACTAAAGATTTAAAAAGTAGTCTTAATAATAAAAAAATCTATGGAATGTTGAAAACAGAAGAAATTTATAAAGAAGCGATTATCGATTTTATTTCTGGTATGACAGATTCCTATGCTATAAAGTGCTTTAATGAATTGATTTCATTTTAAAAAATAAAAAGTTTTCTATATTTAATTATAGAAATAAGAATAATTGACTAGTCAAAAGCAATCATATATAATGGACATAGTAATATAACGGAGGTGATCAGGTAAAGTGAGAAAATAATCTTATTCAAAAAAATAGTTTAATAGCTTATTTTAAGTGTTTTAAAACACTTTATTAATTAAGCCTTAAATTACTTTAAATTAAGAATAAGATTATACTAGTAAATCACATATCTGAACCATTGCTTAAAATATATTTATTTTTGTGTGAAAAATATTAATATAATTATGTTTTTAGAGCTAGAATATAATTATATTTTCTATATACTTAGTAGAATTATATCTTCCTTAATTTAAAGTAATTGAAATTACTTAAATTCGAGGAAGTTTTTTTATGTCAATTTGAGAATCGGATATATATAAAGTGATAACAAAGGTGTATCGTTCGTTATATGACTAAAGAAAATTTCCTTATGATAGGAGATGATTATTATAGCGCAAATAAATATAAATAATTTAAGTTTTCAATATGATACACATGGTGAAGATATATTTAAAAATGTATCATTTTGCATAGATACAGAC
>NZ_JAGHFM010000288.1 GCF_017888745.1 Terrisporobacter sp.
AAATAAAACTTTATACTCTTTTCTATTACTGTGTCAAGCCTATACTTACCTGATTTAGTTAACTCAGTTCTATCAATCTTTAGAGTTTCCTTAGTATTAAATCCATATATATCAATATATATATCAAAACCATCTAATCTATGTACCCTTTCTTTTAATAGTCTGCAACCTTTAAAATATGCATCACAATTTGTATGATTTAAGTAATACCTATTTATGCTTATCTCCATGTAAACACTGTCTTGCTTATTCCATAAAAATATTTTACTTAAATCTTTAGGTATATGATATAAATAATCGCTAGTTTCATCTTCAAATTTAAAATCATTATTTTCTATGAAATTTTCTATCCTTTCAATCTTGCCATCGATATCTATCTCTATCGGGAAAATAGTATTGTTAATATTTTCTCGTATAAAATCAATTAATGCATAAAATGTCAAATTGTCATTTACTATAGGATCATAATCATTATTTATAAAATTATCTACGCTTCCTCCCAGGCTATATTTAAAATTTGACAATTCATCAAGTAATATATGAATTTCTGTACCCTTTTTTATATTTTCCTCTGAACTCCTTACGCTAATATAACCATCTAAAGTTGCAGGTTCAAATTCAATTTTAAGTGCATCCATACCAATGGTTTTTGTGTATGCTTCAAACTTATCTGAAACTAAAAAACCTGATTGCATGCCTATGCCAAATCCTCCTGTCGGCATTAACCACGACGGCATATCTAATATTTCATTATGTAATTTACTTTTAATATCATAATTGCTTCCAACATTACACATAGACTTTAAACTATCTAAGCTTATACCAGTTCCTCTATCTTTTATTATTACACTAACATATTTCTTATCTATCATTTTTAAAGATATATATAGTTTATAATTTTCATATATCTCCTTTGGTATGTCAAATGGTGTTAATTTTGATATGTCTTTTTTTATCCACGGCTCATATAATTCGTTATTTAAATCTCTCCATAGCTGTAATTTACTAGCATCTAATGCATTTTGTACAAATTCTCTTAAAAAAGTCAACTTATTTTCATATAAATTTGAACCTTCAATTATTTCAAATGCTTTCTTTTGAGATATTTTAAATTTTAAATCTGTAATACTATTTATATCTGGTTCTCCATTAATTAATAGCTCCTTCTTTGTCAATTTAGGAGCATACCATTCTAAATTTTTTGGAATTATCTCTGTCCAATTAATTGTTATATTTTCAATTTCATCTTCTATCCAAAATATCCAATTTCTAGCTTCTCTATATACTTCATAATTACTACAATTTGCCCTTACTTCTATCTTATCTGGTGTAATCAAAATATGACTTGTAGCTTTATGTTTAGCTTTATGATTCTCTGACGTATTAGGTAATCCACCTATAACTTTCTCTATATAATCACTAAATCTTCCATTGTCTAAGTCTAGAAGATCTCCTAATCTTATTAACTCAGCTATAAATCTAGGGTGAATGTAATCTGAGTTATATCCATTTGATATGTAATCCAATTTCATAACCTCTTCAAAATTTTGGCTATGCAAAAATGATATGTTTCCTATCAATTTTATAAGTCTATTATGTATCAATCCATTTTGTGTTAAATCTAATGACCAGTCATCTAGTTTATTTAAATATTCTCTAGTTATACTAGAATGTTTACCTCTAAAATATTGTGCTATAATCTCCGTTACATACCTTCTTATTTTTAAAGGCCAGGTTATTTCAAACGATTCGTCCTTTATATTATCTTTTAATTCTATTATATATTTAACCGCCTTCTTTAAATCCTTATCAGAAGAATTTCTAATTTCATTTAAAAATAGTTTAAATTCATTACTTTCCCATTCTTTTTCTATATTAGAATGTAATAATGCCATTCCAAAATCATGTAAATATGCACAATTTAAAATCATCCATGTATCTGTTGGAGATAACTTTCCTATTCTTTTTTCTCCTAACATCATTTCAATATTATTTATTATATTTTCAGAATGACTTGAATCATGTAAGCTATAATGTGGATAATTCAATTGTATTGTATTTAATATATTTTTATATGTTTTTTTATTTAATAACCATGATGAATATAAATTGGTATATTCCTTATTATTCTCGCATATTATTTTCAAATGTGTCTCTAACTTATACTTATATTTATTGTATAGTTGCATTGCAATCCCCCTTTAAAAATAATCTCTTTCCTCTTTAGTTCATCTACAATATATTTAGTGTTTTTGTTCAAAAAACATACTGATGAAATAATCCATATAGTTTTCGTGGCTTTCAATGGTGGAGACTAACCATGCCGAACCTTATTACCATATTTTTCCTTGATACAATATTACTATATCCAACAAACTATCCCCTGTCAACAAACCAAACTCCATATTTCAACAATTCATAATTTACTATCTATTCACTTTAAAAGAGCATATTATCCTTGATATCTATCTATTTATCTCTCCTATGAGTCAAACTGCCATTATTCTTAACCAACAGTATCTCTGCCATTATACCAAAAGCAATCTCGTCCACACTATTAGATGAAATATTTACACCAACAGGAGCATAAACACTATTTAATTTCTCTTCACTTACACCCTCACTAATCAAAGTATCTTTGACTTTAATCCACTTCTTCCTACTACCAATCATACCGATATAATTAGGACTTCTATTTATAACACTTCTTAAGCTAACTAAATCTCCTTCATATCCTCTTGTTGCTATGACCACATATGTATTATCGTTAATTTCCATATTTTCAACTATGTCAGGTATGTTTCCACTATAGACTTCATCAACATTTTCAAATCTCTCTGTATTGGCAAAGTCTTCTCTATCGTCTATTACTACTGTATAGAAATCTAGATTTTTAGCTATTTTAAATAATGATAGTCCTATATGACCGCCACCTATAATTATAAGCTTAGGCTTTGGTTTAAATACTTTTATATAACCAAATGCAGTTCCTCCACATTGCATGCCTAAGTTTCCATTATCATTTAAAGTGTATTCGAAGTTATAGTCCTCTCCACTTTCTAAACACTCTATACATTTATCTAGTACCTTACGCTCTATCATTCCTCCACCAACAGTTCCCATAACCTCTCCATTTTGAAATACTGCTATAGTTGCTCCCATTTTTCCTGGTGTTGAGCCTATTGTTTTTGT
>NZ_JAGHFM010000042.1 GCF_017888745.1 Terrisporobacter sp.
AATTAATTTATTACAGGTCTCTCTATGCTCTTAAAATTTAAATGTTAAGAAAAGCTTGTGCTATCACTTTCCTTAACAATTAAAAATCAGTACATTTCCATGTACTGTCTTAATTTATATACTATTTTTATCTTCCATCAAACTAATTCTTTTATGTATTTCTTGCATTTGCTCATCTGTATCAGCAATAGTTTTTGCACAGTCTTTTAGTTGTTTTCTAATATCTGCTGGTACATCAACATCAACCTTATACATTAATTCATGCTCTAAGCTAGCCCAGAAATCCATAGCTATTGTACGAATTTGTATTTCTACTTTTATTGGTGTTTTTCCACTAGCAAGAAAAACTGGTACTTCTACAATCAAATGTAAACTTCTATATCCACTTTCCTTTGGAATTTTTATATAATCCTTAGTTTCTATTAAAGTTATATCATCTTGATCAGTTAAAAGTTTCGCTACTTCATGTATATCTATGACTTATGGACTGAATTGGATTGTGCTTGTGTTTTAATTGAAATTCAGTGATTAAATTTTCTAACTTAGTACATATTTCATTAATTGCACAAGAATACTCCATCATCATCTCTTGAAAAATAATACTATTATCTATAAAATCCTTTGGCATATTAGGTATATTTAATTTCTTAGTAAAAAACTTTTGTATATTTTCCATATATCTACCTTTCTAATTCATAATATATAGATACATTTATTTTAACATATCTATAGCCTAAAGGATTACAAATTATAACGTTTATAATATATTTCTTACAAAGTTGAATTCAACTAAATTAATATAATTTTATATTGACATATATCATTTCTACAAATATAATCTTATTTAAGAAAAAATTTTTAGGAGATTATTAAAATGAAACTTACAAACTTAAACTTAGTACAAGTTAATACATATTACTGGAGCTATTATAGTTAAGTTTGTATTTATGATTTGATACATATTCATCATAGATACAAATAAAATTTGTATCTATGATGGATTATTAATATAGGATAAATTAGGCCATGTAGATTATACTATGTGGCCTAATTTATTTTCAATTAGAAAGACCACATAGAAACTATGTGGTCTTTTTATATATTATGGAAATTAATAATTAAAATTTTTAAATTACTATTTAGGAGGAATTAAAATGAGTACTAATTTATCTCAGAAAAAAAATAGAGAAACTTTCTCTTCAAAATTTGGATTTGTAGTCTCGTGTGTAGGGGCTGCATTAGGTTTAGGAAACATATGGATGTTTTCATATAAACTTGGAACATATGGTGGAGCTGCCTTTTTAATACCATACTTCCTATTTGTATTTCTGCTTGGAACATGTGGTCTTATAGAAGAATTTGCATTTGGTAGAGCATTTAAATCTGGCTCTAACATAGGTATTAAAAAAGTTTTTGAGTCAAGAAATTTAAAGGGGGCTTCAATTGTAGCTTCAATACCTGTTCTTGGTCTAACAGGTATATTAATATTCTACTCAATAGTAATAGGTTGGATATTAAAATACTTTGCATTAAGTGTTACTGGTGATATATCAAAAATAAATCCTGCAACTTACTTTGATTCATTCGCTGGGACATCTGCATCAATACCATGGGTTTTATTAGCATTTTTGATAACTTTATTAATAGTTTGCTTAGGAGTAACTAAAGGTATTGAAAAGTTAAATAAAATAATAATGCCACTACTTCTTTCATTATTTATTATTTTAACTATAAGAGCTTTAACTCTACCTGGTGCAATTGACGGTGTGGAATTTTTGTTAATGCCAAGATGGGACGCTTTATTAGATGCTAACACTTGGATAATGGCTTTAGGACAAGCATTCTTTACAGTTTCACTTTCTGGATGTGGAATGGTTGTATATGGAAGTTACACTGATGAAAAATTCGATATTATCTCGTCATCATTTAGTACTGCTTTATTTGATACAATAGCTGCTTTACTTGCTGCATTTATGATAATGCCTGCTGTATTTGCATTTGGACTTAATCCATCAGCTGGACCATCATTATTATTTATAACAGTTCCTTCAATATTTAATGAAATGCCATATGGCAATATATTAAGTATTTTGTTCTTCCTAAGTATAATACTTGCAGCCATATCATCTTCTGTAAATATGCTTGAAGGACCTGTAGAAGCAATAATTTCATCATCAAAAATAAATAGAAAAACAGCTTCAATTTTAGTATCAATTATTTGCTTTGTCTGTTCACTACCTTTAGCAGTAGATATTAATAAATTCAATACCTTTGCTGATTTTATTACAATAACATTTTCTCCAAGTGGTGCAATGATAGTTGCAATAGTTGCTTTCTTCTTATACAAAGGTGATTTTTTAGCTGAAATAAATAAAGGTGCTAAAAGACCTTTAGGTTCTTGGTTTATATTCTTTGGAAGATATATATTTGTACCTGTTACTATTTCAGTTATAATTCTTGGAACATTGCTAGGTGGAATAGGTTAATAGATAAAAAACCACAAAGATCTTTATCTTTGTGGTTTTATTATTATATGTTACTAATAAAATTACTTCTTATAACCTAAATATTAACGTTCTACCTTTTTATTTTTTATTATACATATTATTTATCATATAAAATACGACTTCTGAAAGTATCCTGTATACTTACATATATTTTGAAGGTTTCAATGATTTTATGTCAAATTTTAATAATATAAAATATCATAATATTCGATATAGTATAATCTTTTAGAAGGTTGGTGTATAATATGGCAAGAACTATAGTAAATTTTCCTTATAACTCACTAGGAGTTGCAAGAGTAGATTGTAATGGTATAATACATAATCATTTATATCATGATTGTCCAGTTGGAAGAATAGACACTAACAATATAATTCATTCTCATCCTGTAAATAATTCTCCTATTGGTAGAATTGATTTAGACGGAACAATTCATAATAACCATGTTAGCAATTCTCCTATTGGTAGAGTTGATGAATACGGTTATGTATATGATAATCATAATGTAGCAGTTGCTAGAGTTGAAGGTGAAGACTTCCTTCAAAGCGCAAGCGCTTATCTATTATTAATTAAAGATATAAGATAATTAAATAAAATAAAACACGTCATTTTAAGGGCTTTGATTAAATTCAAAGTCCTTTTATAGTTTGCTTCTATTAGACAACAGTATTATATAATAATTTGAAAATCCAAGTTTTACTCTTCACTTTCCATAAGCTCTACTATTCTTTTATTTAAATTGTATTTATTATTTAAGTTATTTTGAACATATGTAAATATATCACTTACATATTTTTCAAAACTATCTTCTGAGTCTGGAAAATCATTCTCTTCTATGTATTCCATTGTTCTTCCAAGAACTATCTTATATATTTCCTTTTGAGCATCTTCTTCTAATTTAATTTTTTCTTCTGTATCAGGATTTATTAAAGAATCTAATAAATAATTAGTACATCCTCCCGCTAATTCAGCAATCGCCTCTATTTCTTTTAATTCTTCATCTGTTATATTTATATTTGTCATAATTTTTAATCCTTTCTAATTTGTATCTGTAATATATCATAAAAATTAACATTGAACAATATTTAATTTTCGTTCATAATTTTACACAATTTTAATATAATTTACCTATATTATATATATAATAATATTAATAAAGTTTTAGGAGGAGTTTTAATGAGTAGTCTTGATGACCTCTCGAGGAGTGTTTTTCCTCAGCTATTAATAATATTAATACTTACACTGATTAATGCTTTTTTCGCATCTGCTGAGATGGCATTTGTATCAGTGAACAAGCATAAGATTAAAAGTCTAAGTGAAAATAGAAATAAAAAGGCAATCTTATTAGAAAAACTATTAGAAGATCCAAGTAATTTTCTCTCTACAATTCAAATAGGAATCACTCTAGCTGGATTTTTCTCTAGTGCATCTGCTGCCACAACTTTGTCAGTAAGATTATTTAATGTATTATCACTTCTAAATATCCCTTATGCACGAGAGTTTTCTATGATTTTAATAACACTTATATTGTCTTTTCTAACACTTATATTTGGAGAATTAGTACCTAAGAGAATAGCTTTAAAAAGTTGTGAAAAAATAGCATTATTTTCAGTCAAGCCAGTTTATGTATTATCAAAGATAGCAAATCCTATCATAAAAATTCTATCTTTATCAACAAAAATAGTTTTAAAACTACTTAAAATTAACGATGTTGAAGAAGATGATAATATTTCAACAGAAGAAATAAAACTATTAATTACTCAGTCGGAAAAAAACGGAACAATAAACTATATGGAAAAAGAAATAATAGATAAAGTCTTTGATTTTTCAGATAAAATGTCAAAGGAAATAATGACATCTAGAACAGATACTATTTTACTTGATATTAATGATGATATTCAGTCAAAACTTCAAGTATTATTAAGTAGTAAATATTCAAGAGTTCCTGTATATGAAGATTCTGTAGATAATATAATCGGAATTTTATATGTAAAGGATTTAATATCTATATTAATTGATAAGAATTTCGATAGTGTTGATCTGAGAACAATATTGCATTATCCTTGTTTTGTTCCAGAAACAAAAAAAATTGATGAGTTATTTCTTCTTCTTAAACAAAGTAAAAATCATATGTCCATATTAATTGATGAATATGGAGGTTTTTCTGGTATTGTTACAATGGAAGACATAATAGAAGAAATAATGGGTGATATAGATGATGAATATGATATTGATAATTCCAAGATAAAAGATTTAGGAGATGATACTTTTATAATTAAAGGTAATATGTCAATTTTAGACTTTAATAATTTTTTTAGTACAAATATAAAATGCGAAGACTGTGATACGATAAATGGATATATAATTTCTTCATTGAACAGAATTCCATGTAGTGGTGAAAATATTAATTTACTTCTAGATACTTATCAATTAACTGTATTAGACATTGATGATAACAGGATAGAAAATGTAAAAGTAAACTTATGTCAAGAAAAAGTAAGTTAGTATAAGTTTTTCAAAGTGTAAAAATTACCCATAATTTAGATAACTTATAATCCCTTAGTAATATAAAAAAGACTGACTTGCAAAAGTCAGTCTTCTATGATTATATAGCTTTTTCTTCTTTATCAGCTTTCCACTGAGAAACTTTTTCTAATCCTTTTATATTCGCTGCAACAAACACAGGGTCTTTTATTCCAGCTTTCTTTTGTTTAGTATAATCATTTAATGCCATAAATGCATATTTACCAAGTAAAGCTATAGCAACTAAGTTAATTATAGCCATAAGTCCCATAAATACATCTGCTAAGTTCCAGACTATAGCAACTTGTGTAACCGAACCAAATAGAACCATTCCTACAACTATTACTCTGAATACATTTAGAACTGTTTTATTTCCACTTATAAAGTCTATATTTGATTCTCCATAATAATAATTTCCAACTATAGAACTGAATGCAAATAATAATATACATATAGCTATAAATATATTACCTATTGGTCCTATTTGTGAACTTAAAGCAACTTGAGTTAATTCTATGCCTTCTAATCCCGCTGTAGAGTAATCTGGGTATAAAAGAACTATAAAAGCTGTACAACTACAAATTACTATTGTATCAGTAAACACACCTAAAGTTTGTATTAAACCTTGCTTAACTGGATGAGTAGTATCTGCAGTTGCAGCTGCATTAGGTGCAGATCCCATACCTGCCTCATTTGAGAATAATCCTCTTTTTACACCAACTAAAATCATACCACCAATAGTACCAACTGACATTTCTCTAAGTCCAAAAGCACTTTCAAATATCAGTTTTAATATATTAGGTATTTCACTTATATTTATGACTACAACAAATAGTGCAACTAATATATATAAAACTGCAAATATTGGAACTATAATCTCCGATACTTTAGCTATTCTATGCACTCCTCCAAAGATTATTATACCTGTTGCTACAGCTAGTACTACTCCTACTACTAATCTATCAAAACCAAAAGCATTACTGAATGCTGCTGTTATTGTGTTAGATTGAACTGCATTAAATATAAAACCAAAACAAATTGTTATCAATACTGAGAATAGTACTCCCATCTTTTTACTTCCTAAACCTTGCTCTATATAGTACGCAGGACCACCTCTAAAGCTTTCTCCGTCTTTAACTTTATATATTTGAGCAAGTGTACTTTCTACAAAACTTGATGCAGAACCAATTAATGCAATTAGCCACATCCAAAATACTGCCCCAGGACCTCCGGCAACTACCGCCATCGCTATACCTGCTATGTTACCAGTCCCAACCCTTGAAGCTGTAGATATACAAAATGCTTGGAAAGATGATATTGATCCTTCTTTCTTCTCACCTGATGCACCATCACCTAAAAGCCTAAACATTTCTTTAAAATATCTAAATTGAACAAACTTAGTTTTAAAAGTAAAGTATAGACCTAATGAGACTAACATTGCAATTAATATATAACTCCATATAAAATCATTTACTTTTAAAATCATTTCATTTAAAAATTCCATTTTATATCCTCCTCAAATTAATATATTTTATTTACTAATTAGTTTAAAAAATGAATAATTTTTATTTTTTCTTTCATATATACTTATTATATTCTATTTTTTAATACAATTCAATACGATATTGCATATTTTATTACGCAAATTGCATTTTTTTAACCTTGTACACTTAGATATCGTTTTCCCTTGTATATTTTTATTAAAAAAAGAATGTAATTTATTTTTTTTTGCAATTTTCCTTTCAAAACCACTTCGATCTCAAATTAAAAATATCTTTTTTAGTCAATAAAAAATAATTTTCTAATATAAAGTTCGTTATATTGTATATTTTCTATATTTTTAATGGTGTAATATTCTTGTTACATATTTTTCAATTATATATAAATATTACTATTCTAATGCAATTTTCAATATTAAACATTTCATTCTTGAATAAAAGCACTTGGAATTCATTTTCTCAAAATAGTTCTTATTGTTACTAAAAGGTTAGTATCATTTCTTTCTTTTTGATTAAAATAATAATAAATAATAATATCATAATAATATTTGACAAAGGAAGATGATAAACTTGACTAAAGAAAAGAAAAAATGTATATGTAAATTAGATATGACTTTTGAAGCTATACGTAGTAAGTGGAAATTACTTATTATAATTAGCTTATCTACAGGAAGAAAAAGATTTACTGACTTACTAAAATTAAATGATGGTATTAGTCATAAGGTTCTTAATGAAAAACTTAAGGAGTTGCAGGAAGATGACATAATATCTAAAGAGTTTTTCTATGAATACCCTCCAAGAGTTGAATATTTTTTAACTTCTAAAGGATATGATTATGCAAGATTACTAAAACAATTTGAAAATATAGGGTAATGAATTATAAAAATAAAGCCAAGTTAGAAATTACTTGGCTTATATTATTTCTATAATAATTTCTAATTTCTTTTATTGTCTCTTCTTTATTGACACTAGAATATTATAAGTTAACATTAAGTATCATAAATCATACTATATTCTCTTTTGTTGACTTTCATAAAAAATTGAAATACACTTCTAGTAAAAAATTTACACTTATTCATATATTTAGAAAAGCAAATGCAAGAATACTATACATATATTAATAAAGTAAAATATATAATTATTATTTATTTTTATAAAAAACATTGATTTTATATTTGCATAATGATACTATATCATTAACAAATGTTTATTCAAATAAACAAATATTAATTTCAGGTGATTATATGACTTACAGAGAAAAAGAAATTTTACAAATTTTAAAAAATAATCCTATGATTTCTCAACAAGAGTTAGCAGACATGTTAAATATATCTCGAACTTCTGTGGCTGTTCATATAACCAATCTTATGAAAAAAGGATATATACTTGGAAAAGGTTATATATTAAAAAAGGAAAACTATGTAACCGTAATTGGTGGATCTAATATGGATATTCAAGGTTTCCCTAACAAAGATCTAATAATGTATGATTCTAATCCAGGTAAAATTGATATTTCATTAGGTGGTGTTGGAAGAAATATAGCTGAAAACATTAGTAGGCTTAATATTGCTACGAAGTTTATTTCTGCAGTTGGTAATGATTTATATGGAAAAACTATCTTATCAGAGTGTAAAAATTTAGATATTGATATAAATGATTGTTTTGTTTCAGACGAATACCCTACATCAACTTATGTTTCTATTTTAAATAACTCAAAAGATATGCAACTTGCCATAAGTCATATGGATATAATTGAGAAACTTGATGAATCATTTATTCATTTAAAACATAAGTCTTTGGATGATTCTAAAGCAATAATAATAGATACAAATCTGTCACAAGAAGCTATTGAATTTATAACTAGAACTTATTCTCACCTACCAATATTTGTTGATACTGTTTCAACATCAAAATGTATAAAAATTAAAAATATTCTAGGAAGATTTGAAGGTATTAAATTAAATAAATATGAGGCAGAAACATTATCAGGTGTTAATATAAAAAGTATTGATGATGCTAAAAAATCTTGTGAATATTTTATAAATCAAGGTGTTAAAAGCGTCTTTATCACTTTAGGTAGTGAAGGTGTATACTGTGCTAATACAGAAACATCTCTTCATATAAAAGGTGTTAAAATTGATATAATAAATGCTACAGGAGCTGGAGATGCCTTTATGTCAGGGATAATTTATGGATACATAAATAATTTAACTTTAGAAGAAACTGCTAAGTTTTCTGTAGGTTGCTCAATTTTAGCCTTATCTCATAAAAATACAATAAATCCTAATTTAAGTGTGGATTTAGTAGAAAAAACAATAAAGGAGTTTATATAATATGTTAGAAAAATACTTACACGTTCATCCAGAAGTTCAAGAAGCAGTTAAAAATGGTCAACCAGTTGTTGCTCTTGAATCAACAATAATATCTCATGGAATGCCATACCCACAAAACGTTGAAATGGCTAGCAGAGTTGAAGAAATAATAAGAGAAAATGGTGCTATACCTGCAACTATAGCTATAATAGATGGTGTTTTAAAAGTCGGTCTTACTAAAGAAGAAATAGAATTCTTAGCAACTAATAAAAATGTTGTTAAAGCGAGTAGAAGAGATTTACCTTTCATAATATCTAAAAAATTAACTGGTGCTACTACTGTTGCTACTACTATGATATTAGCTGACTTAGCAGGAGTTAAAGTATTCGCTACTGGTGGAATAGGTGGAGTTCATAGAGGTGCAGAGACTACTATGGATATATCTGCAGACTTACAAGAATTAGCTAACACTGACGTTGCTGTAATATGCGCTGGAGCTAAATCAATACTTGATATAGGCTTAACTTTAGAGTACTTAGAAACAAACGGTGTTCCAGTTGTTGGATTTGGAACTGATGAAATGCCTGCATTCTACACAAGAAAATCAGGATTTGGTGTAGATTACAAAGTTGATTCTTCTATGGAGGTTGCTTCTGCTTTAAAAGCTAAGTGGGACTTAAACTTAAAAGGTGGCATGGTTATAGCTAACCCAATACCAGAAGAATTTGAAATGGATTATGATACTATAAATAATGCTATAGAATCTGCTTTAAAAGAAGCTGAAGAAAAAAACATATGCGGAAAAGATGTTACTCCTTTCTTATTAGACAAGGTAAAAACTATAACTGCAGGAAAAAGCTTAGCTTCTAATATACAATTAGTTTATAATAATGCTAAAGTTGCTGCTCAAATAGCTAAAGATTTATCTAACTTAAATAAATAATTTAACTTATTAATATAACAAAACCTCAGTATAAATATTTATACTGAGGTTTTTCTAAATCTAAATTATATATATTATTTCTCATCTACTATAATTCTGCTATCTTTTAAAGTAATAATCTTATCAGAAGTTAACTTTGAAGATAATCTATGAGATATACATAGAACTGTTCTTTCATTAGAAGCATTTTTAAGTACATAAATTATTTTTTCCTCTGTTTCTGAATCTAAATTTGCAGTCATTTCATCTAATAACATTATTGGAGGATTTGTGACTATCGCTCTTGCTATTGATAATAATTGGCACTGTCCTTGCGAAAATAAATAAGGCATTACAGCTGTTTCATACCCTCTATCCAAATTTATAACATAATCATGTAATCCTACAAATTTAATAGCACTTTCAATTTCATTTCTATTTATGTCCTTATCACCTAAACTAATTTGATCATATACACTTCCTTTTATAAAAGAAAAACTTTGCTCTACATACCCAAATATTTTCCGCTTTTGATTGTTAGGAATTTCACTTACATTTATTCCTCCTAATGTAATAGTTCCTTTTTCAGGTTCTAGCAAACCTAAAATAAGCTTAAATATTGTGCTCTTCCCTACTCCTGTTCTTCCTGCGAAAGTTATATTTTCTTTGTATTTAATACTTATAGAGATGTTTTTTAAAATTTCTTTACTTTCACCATAAGAAAAATATACATTTTTAAATTCTATATCTATATTGCTTCTGTCTTTTAATATTGTATCACATGTTAAAGTAAAGTTCTTTTTAGTTTCTTCTTTTTCTTCTAAGAATTCATCTATCCTATAGATAGCTGCGATTGATTGCTGAATACTCTGTAATTCCATCCCTAATTTTTCTATAGGACTAAAAATATTTGTTATTAATTCAATTGAAGCAGCAACTGCTCCTATAGAAATCCCTAAAATATCTAAAGAATCACTTGATAGAATAACTACTATAGCCACTACAATAGATCTTATAATTAATATAATTGGTGAAAAAATAGAATCATAAAAATTTATTTTATCCATAACTTCATAGCTTTCATTCAAATAATCAATATATTTTGCTTCCATATACTCTTCTTTGCTAAAAGATTTTATCATCTGTATATTATTTATACTATCTGGAATATGATTGTTTACTTTTGCTGTTAGTATACGATAGGTCTTTTGTGCACTTAACATCTTTCTTTGAAATGTTCTTGTTAGAAAATAAATTATAGGTATAATACCAATAACTAATATCCCTAATTTATAACTAAACATCCATATAGAAAAAACTATTCCTATAATTTTAAATACATCTACTACCATGCTAATTATACCATTAGTGAATAAGGCACCTACTACTTCCACATCGTTAGAAAACCTAGATACTATAGAACCACTATCATTTAAAGATAAATATTCAATTGGTATTTTTTCTAGCTTATTCATCATTTCTTCTCTTATACGTCTTATTATTTTCTGACCAAAAATAGTAATAAAACCTTCTTTAGCAAAATTAAAAACACCAACTAATGCTATAGATGTAAAATATATAAACGCCGGTATTAACAAATCTTTATTTTTTCCCACTATCAAGTAATCATCAATTATATATTTCAAAACTTGAGGAGTAACTAGACTCAAACTTATTGTTCCAATTATTACAATTACTAATAAAAAGGTAAGTAACTTCGTTTTTTTAAAGACATCAGTAATTAATTTCACTACTTTACTCTTCATCTTTATCACTTTCCTTTCTTTGCTGTAAATTATATAATTGCATATATAAACTTGAATTATTTAATAATTCCTCATGATTACCATAATCAATACTCTTATCTTCTTTTATCAATATTATTTTGTTTAGGTACTTAAAAATTGATAATCTATGTGAAATTAATAAAATTACGGAGTCTTTATAATTATTTCTCATATTCTCAATAATAGATTTTTCTGTAATCATATCTACAGCAGAAAAAGGATCGTCTAATATTATTATTTTATTTTTATGGTAAAGAGTTCTGGCAAGAGCAATTCTAGCTTGTTGCCCTCCGCTAAGTCTTATTCCCCCATTTCCAACCAATGTATATATTCCATCATCCATGTATTTTAAATCTTTATCAAAACAAACCATTTTCAAAACATGAGAAATATCTCCATCATCTCCTAGAGTTATATTATTATAAATAGTATCAGATACTAAATTTGGATTATGACCCAAGTAAGAAATCAATTTACTTCTTTCATATGGACTATAGTCTCTTAATTCTTTATTATTAATTTGTAAAATTCCTTCATAGGAATATTCACATAAAAACAATTTGCCTAATGTTGATTTACCACAACCAATAGGACCAGTAATTCCAATAATATCACCTTTTTTGCCTTCTAAATTTAAATTTTTTATTATATAATCATTTTCATTATAAGAAAAATCCAATCGTTTTATATTTAAATATATGTCATCATTCATATAGTTTAATTTTTTATCTGTTTTGTGATATTCTTTAAGATAGGTCTTAATTCTCCCCCATGAAACCCTAGACTTTTGGATAGTATTAAACAACTTTGCTATTCTACTAGCTTTAACTGCCATTACAGTAAATAAAGATATATATGATGAAAACATTCCTACTGTAAAACTACCATTATAAGTCTGATTACCAGCCATAATTATAACAAATATTATTCCACTCATAGCAATAACATTATAAATAGGTTGCATGGCATTTTCCCATACATTAGCTATAATCGCCTTTCTTTCAAAATCAGATAATTCTACTTCGTATATTTTTTTGTTATCTAATTCTCTTCCATACAGTCTATATAAAATAGCATTATCTATTCTATCATAAGTTAAGTCTGAAATTTGGGATACTTTTTCACGATATTCCCTCGTAAATTTAAATATGACTTTTTTTAATCTCTCAGCTATCAATACTGCCAAAGGAATAAATACACTACCACATAACGTTATATTTACATCATAATTTAAAAGAGTTATAAAATATGTTATGAATAGCACTCCAGTATCGAATACTTCTGTTGTAGATTTTCTCATACCTTCTACACAAACATCCACATCTGATATTGCTTTTGTCATAAGGTTTCCCATATTTTCATTGTGAAGTTCTTTTTCACTTTTATGAATTAAATTATTATAAATCATAAATCTCATTGTTGCTGTAGTTCTATTGGCAAACTGCCTAACAAAATATCTTTTTAAATATCTAAAAAACTGTACTAATCCTATAACTAAAATAAAAGTGAGTGATAATTTAGACAATCTATATAAATTTTGTTTCTCTATTAAAGCATCTATCAATTTCCCCTGATAAATTGGACGAGCTATCATTCCTACATTATATAAAATTCCAAATATAGTAAGTAAAGCTACAGTTTTCCTTTCTTTAATCCAATAATTTTTAATTTTATCTGGATTTTTCATAGGACTAATTGGGCTTTTTCTCATATTAATCCTCCTTAGAATGTAATATCATATATTAAAATATTAGAATATTTAACAAAAAATGCTCAGTATAAAAAATTCACTTCGTTTAAGCCTTTGCGTGGTCACTCCACTTCATATCTCCGACAACTGCGTCCGTTGTACAAATTCATCAGTTGGGATTATAAGCTATCCATAATTCAGGTAATTTATAATTCCTTAAAAGATAAAAAAGACACTTATAAAGTTATAAGTGTCTTTTGATATTAAGATAATATTAAGCTTGTTTTCCAAAATGTCTTTCTAATAATCCTAAGAATGCTTTACCATGTCTAGCTTCATCTTTACACATTTCATGAACTGTATCATGTATAGCATCTAATCCTAATTCTTTAGCTCTCTTAGCTATTTTTAATTTTCCTTCAGTGGCTCCATATTCAGCTTCTACTCTTGCTTCTAAG
>NZ_JAGHFM010000043.1 GCF_017888745.1 Terrisporobacter sp.
AGGTTGTTGCTTTATTTCTGTTGTTGTTATTATTGCACCTAAGTCTTTTAACTTTTGGTCTTCTAATTTAAACATATTACTTTTCCCCCTTCACATTTTTGATAACCAATATTGGTAATGTTGTTATAACCACTTTTTTTAAAAAATAAAAGAATATATATCATACTCTAACTATTTTGTTTACATATTTAAATTTATTTTATTTTGGTTAAAAATTTATTATCTCCCAAGTGGTAGTTACCACTAATCAAAATATAAATTATTTTTACTTTTTTGTCAACACTAAAATATTTTATTTTTATTACATTTGGCCTAAATTAACTTTGTTACTTTAACTAAATCTTTATATTTTTGAACCTCTTCTAAATTTACAAACCCTGTTTCTATATTAAGAGCATTACTTATACCGCAAGCATTTGAAAGTTTAAGTAACTCTTCTACTTCATAACCTCTTAAAATCCCTACGCTAAATCCAGCTATTGTACTATCTCCACTACCTACAGTGTTCACTGCTTCTATTTTTGGTACCTTTACTTCATATATTTCACTTTCATTCAAGTAAATCATTCCGTCTTTTCCTAAAGATATACATACATTTTCAGCTCCCATTTTAATAAGTTCTTTACCTGCACATACAATTTCATCCATTGATTCTACATCTATATCCAACAATTGTTTTATTTCATCTATATTTGGTTTTATTAAATATGGTTTTGATTTTAACGCTACTTTTAATGGTTCTCCTGATGTATCTAATATAAACTTTACATTATTTTCTCTACATAAATTGCCTATTTTTTCATAGTAATTTAATGGTATATTTTGACAGTAACTACCTGACGCTACTAGTATTTTAGTATCTTTTATTACTTCTTTTATATCATTTTCAAACTTTTCTAAATCATGACTTTCTATTATTGGGCCTTTTTCTAAAAACTCTGTACTTACCTTATCATCTGTAATTATATTTAAACAATTTCTAGTCTCTTGCTTTATTTTGGTAAATTTATTTTTTATATCTAACTTTCTAAGTTCTTCTTTTATAAATTCTCCATTGTATCCACCTAAAAATCCCATAGCTAAAGGTTCTTCTTGTAAAATTTTACACACTTTAGTTACATTTATGCCCTTACCTCCAGCAGTTGCATTTGCACTTACTACCCTTTGAACTTCACCTATATTCATACTATTTACTTTATACATTCTATCTATAGATGGATTGAATGTTATTGTCGTAATCATACTTAATTCACCCTTCACTTATTAATATTATTGATTTGGATAATAATAAATTATATATAAAATCCAATATATAATGTTTTAACTTAGTGGTAATTACCACTTTGAATGTAACTTATTTTTTTTATTTTGTCAATACTATATAGTTTTATCATAAATTAATAGTTTGACATACTAACCCATTCCTGTATTTTACTCATTGACATAAATAATTGTGTATTTTATAATTAATTTGTGGTAGTAACCACTTAGAGAGGATTATAATTTTTATGATAAACAGAAATGATAAAAGACCAATATACGATCAACTTGTTGAAATATTAAGAAATAAAATTGAAAATGAGATGGAACCAAACGATAGGATGCTATCTGAAAGAAGAATTTGTGATGAATATGGAGTCAGCAGGACTACAGTTAGGCTAGCTATGGCTGATTTAGAACATATGGGATATATATATAAAAGACATGGAAAAGGAACTTTCGTTTCTGCACTTAATCAAAATTCCCAAAATCTAATGGATAGTTATAGTTTTACGGATCATATGAAAGCCCAAGGAAAAAATCCAAGTACAAAAGTATTATCATTTGATGTTATAGAAAGTACAAAGTACTTTTCTGAAAAACTTGGTATAAAATCCGGAGAAAAAATGATAAAAATAATGCGTCTAAGACTTGCTGATAATATTCCTATGATGATTGAGAGAACCTATCTACCTCTAAGACAATTTGCAGGTTTGACACAAGAAAAAGTTATTCAAAAACCTTTATACGAAATATTTAGAGAAGATTATGGAGAAATTATTAAAGTAGCTGACGAAGAATTTTCTGCGGGGATAGTATCTGATCGAGAAGCAGAATTATTAGGGGTACCAGTAGATTCAGCGTGTTTAAAGTTATTGCGTACTACATATAATGATGACAACATAGTTATAGAGTTTACTCTAAGCGTTGCTAGAAGCGATAAATTTGTCTATAAAATAAGACATATGAGATAATAAAATTTATACAATAGTATAGTTATGGGGGAAAACAATTTTGAAAAGTTATATTTATGCAGATAAATTTTTTATGAAGTATGGTATAGAAGGAAAAGGATACCTTAGTATAATTGATGGTAAATTCGGAGAATTCCAAAAAGAAAAGCCTACTACTGCTGATAATATTATTAATTATTCAGGTAAATATATTGCTCCAGGTTTAGTTGATACTCACATACATGGACTTTTAAATTCAGATGTCATGGACAATACATTTGATGCTATAAACACAATCTCGAAAGGTTTACTCAAGTATGGTGTAACTTCTTTCTTACCAACAACTCTAACAGATTCTATTGAAACTCTAAATGAATCTATAGAAAATATCAGTAATAACTACAATAAAGTTGAAGGTGCAAAAATACAAGGAATTTATTTAGAAGGTCCGTTTTTTACAGAAAAATATAAAGGTGCTCAGAATGAAAAATATTTTAGGAATCCTGAAATTGATATTCTAAAAGAATGGCAAGAAAAGTCAGGGAACTTAATAAAAAAAATAGCAATTGCTCCAGAACGTGAAGGTGCAGTTGAATTTACAAAATACGCTACTAAACACAATATATCAATAGCACTTGGTCATAGTTCAGCTACATACAAACAAGCTGAAGAAGTAGTTAAATCAGGAGCTAAGGTATTTGTACATACCTACAATGGAATGAGTCCATTGAATCATAGAGAGCCTGGAATGGTTGGAGCAGCTATGGCTTTAAAAGATACATATGCTGAACTAATATGTGACGGTCATCATGTAAGCCCTGTTGCAGCAAAAATAATGATTGATGTTAAATCTAGCGATAATATTGCTTTAGTTACAGATTGTATGAGAGCTGGAGCTATGGAAGATGGACAATATACTCTTGGTAAATTCAATGTTAATGTAAAAGATGGAGTTGCGAGATTAAACAGTGGAAGCCTAGCTGGAAGTGTGTTAACAATGAATAAGGCTATAAAAAATGTAATCACTTGGGATATAGCAACTTTAGAAGAAGCAATAAAAATGGCTTCATATATACCTGCTTTAAGTTGTAATATTAATAATGTATGTGGATCTATAGACAAAGATATGGATGCAGATTTTATAGTTATAGATGATAATTTAAATGTATATGAAACATATATAAATGGTATATGTAAATATAAAATCAATGATTAAGTTATTATACTCACAGTTTTTAAAGTGTAAATAATTCAATCCTAAACTAACTTTGATTTTAAGAAAAAACAATATTTAAATGTTATTTAAACATTATACTATCAATTTATTTTTAAGTATAAATATTATATTCAAAAATAAGTTAAAATTTATTTTAAAATAAACTCTATACAGCAAACATGAAAAAAGTGACTTTGCTTGTCTAGGGTTTATTTTTATGTAAAATAGTTATAAAGGAGTCACATATACTAATAAATTTTGATTAAATTTCATTATCAAAAACAAAAACACCTCCTTATTAATCTGTATACCTTAATTAAAAGTTTGTAGATCATAATTAGAGGTGTTTTTATTTTCCTTAACACTCTGATCGTATTTCATTATATTTTTATACGAAATATCCGATGTTTGTCATAACAATCACGATTTTCAAAATTATTTCCCAATTCAAAAACGCATAATCATTGGTATGACTTAATGCCAAAAACTACTCTGTTATTTCCCAGTTATGGTAAACATTTTGAACATCATCATCGTCTTCAAGCATATCAACTAATTTTTCCATAGCTTTAGCTTGAGCTTCATCAGATAATACTGTAGTTGTTTGAGGTATTAATTTAACATCTGCAGATACGAACTCATATCCTTTTTCTAAAAGTGCAT
>NZ_JAGHFM010000289.1 GCF_017888745.1 Terrisporobacter sp.
TATTTGTGCTTTTATCAACTTGATTTATATAATAATAATAATTTCCATTTTTATACCAGCTACCATTACTTAAATCTGCTCCTACATTTCCTTTAAACATAATTTCAAGATTGTCTGTTGATAAATTACTTTTTTCACTACCATCAATCCAATAAGGTTCTAATTTTACTCTAAGCAAACTTTTAGCTGTAGATGTTGGTTTAATGTTAATTGTTGCACTAACTTCATCACCAGGAACCATTGATGTTGATTCTGTTAATACATTTTCAGTTATACTTCCTTCTATGCTTCCATCAACAGTTAAAGTATTAGCCACTTGATTTTCAATAGAATTATTTTTGAAGAAATATCCAAGTGTAAAAGCTCCAAATGGTAATAATATCAACGCTAATATAATAGCAAACTTTCTAAAAAACTTCTTATTTTCTTTATTTTTCATTAAAAAGTCCCCCACAACTTTCAATTTATTATTATCTTAACTTTATCATTTTTTTCATACTTATTATTTTCATCATTAAAAACATCTGCCGAACCATTATCAAAATATTTTTCCAATACATCATCTTTTACTTCCCATTCATATTTATATGCTAGATTATCTACTTGTACAGCTTCAACTACAATATCCACGCTAACCTGCATATTTTTTAATAACTCTTTTTCTTCATCATTTAAATTTAATTCTATACTATCCACTAAAGGCATTTCCGTTCTATTTCCTACCTTTAATGGTTTCATGTAGTATAAATAACTGTCTTCACCCATATACCATAAATTATCTTCGCTACCTTCATTAGTTGTAGAATAATTAACTTTTATGGAATTATTACTTAAAATAGTACTCATGTTATTCTCTTCACTTATAAAATAAACAAATACAAATCCCCTTATAAAAACATCACAACTTCCCTCATTAATAAAATTAATATTTAAATTATCCATATCTTCATTTTTATCAATTATTATATTAATCTCTGATGCTTTATTTTTATATACGGATGTCTTAATAGAATAAAAAAATTCATCACCATAAGTAAAGCTTGTCCCTAAAATTAATGTTATTATAATAAATAAAAATAGATATTTTCTTCTTCTCATCATTATCACCTATTTAAAATTATTGAATCTGATCTTCTTTGGATAAAATATTTATGTGATTTTGGACTGGGTTTTAATGTGATTGTCTTTTTATTTGAATTTAAGTCAGAATTTAAAGTTACTGATGTTTGATCTATGGATTTATATGAACATGAGTCTAATAAAGAAACTTTATAAGCTGTATCATAATCTAAATTAAAAACAGTGTATGGTTTATTCCCTTTAATTTTTATATTTACTGAGTTATTCTTTCCACTTATTTTTACATAATGTTCATCTTGAGAGTTGCCATCTATTATGATGGTCAATCTTCCTTTTAGAGGGTTTACCCCTATATTATTTGTATTCTCATATTTATAAAAAAAATAATCATCTATATAATTAAATTCAAGATAAGACTTATAATTAATTTTCTCTGCAGTCCCCTCATACTCACTTACTATATGGTTGATTTTCTCTCCACTAATTAGGATTCTGTCATCTTGCTTTAATAAGGATAAATTACTTAAATTAACTGGTATTTCGCTATCATTTATATATACCTTTATATTATCTTTTATACTTTTTCCTTTATAAATAACATCTTCTTTATTTATTTTTAAAGTCTCAGCAACTTTTTCCCCTTCTAAAAAGTCTATATTCAAATCTAAATTAGTAAAATCATAAGAAGTACTTTTATTTATAATTTCAATATCATAGTACACTTTTTCATTATAGGAAAATTTATAGGTAGGGTCCTTGTATACTTTTTTATTATTATCAAAAATATATGGTTTAATATTAACTTCAACTTGCGGATTTTCAATTAGAAATAAGTCCAACTTGCCAATTCCTCCATAATCATCCCTATTATAGTTACCATCTTTACTAAATTGACCAACTAAAACTTGTACTTCATATTCATTTCGATTATTTTTATATTTTATAATCTCATCTGATATATCTCCATACATTTTATAATAATTATCATATGTATTACGACCTCTATTTAACGCATTTAAGTCAATATGTTTACACCCTATATAAGAAGTTGCATGTTTATGACTCTCTTTATCACAGAATTTTATATTTTCTGGCTTATTAGTATCAATGTAAGGTACTAATTGTTTGTCCATATTTAATTTATAAGCTACATTACTATGAACATAGTTCAATCGTGTGATTTTTTTATTCACAAATATATTAACTATATCACCAAATGGTACTATTGTTTCAAACTCTTTATCAAAATTAGTGGATATACCCAATACGGGTTGTACTTTTTTGCTACTGATTAAATTCATTTGCTCGTCAGTTAATTTAAATTTTCCTTCTAACATTCTCCACTCAATGGCTCGTTTAGTTTGAGTATCACTATTTATATAATAATTATAATTTGGCCATGTTATGAATTCACTTCCATTACTGTCTTCTTCCCACTTAACTTCCTTATTACTTCCAATCCAACTATAAAGATTTGAAAAAGTATAATTAAGTGTTGAATTATCATTAGAAAATGTAGTCCTTAAAATTTTATCTCCTGTTACAATAGTTTCTCCATTATACAATTGCTTATTTACTTCTGACACTGTTCTTATACTCTTCATTTTATTATATAAACCTTCAATATTTTCAACATTCTTATTATCTACATTATAATTAAAAACGTTCTTAACATTATCACTATCATTATTAAGTTTTTTATCTTCTTCTACGTCTTCAACTTCTCTAGTCTTTGTCCAATTTTTAATTTCAACTTTTTCTACATATCTAGGAAAAGCATCTACATCTTCTGTATAATATAAAATACCAATTAATAGACAAATAGCTATAAAAATTATCTTTCGTAAAGTATTTATTTAATCACCTCCCAAATAAATAGGTGTGCATGGCACCACATGATGTACAAAGGCCTTCTTTTATACTGTATTAGCTGGAGCCACGCACATATTAATTTATATTTTAAATAAGATCTTTATATTACTAATTTTCTAATAAAAATTAACTTATTTATATAAAAATAAAAAATAGCCAGATATACCCCCTCTGACTATTTGTACTTAATCTTAAATTATAATATTAATCCCATAGTAACTATGTTAAAAAACTCACCATCTATATATGTTTCATTTTTTAATATTCCTTCTATTTCAAAGCCACACTTTTCATATAGTGCTCTTGCTCTTGGATTATCCTCACTAACAGATAGGCTTATTTTTTTAGTAATATTATTATCTTTACACCAATCTATTAAGTATTCCATCATTATTCTTCCTAATCCGAAATTACAAAACTCTTCTTTTATAACTATACCTAAAATACCTACGTGTTTTCCTTTTTTCTTCTGATTTGAAGAAATTGTTCCAATTGCTATAATTTTAGAATCATAAGTAGCTAGAACCATAGTATTATTATTACTTTCATTTATGCTTTTTATTGTATTTTTTTGTTCATCTTCACTGACTTTATACTCTCCTTCTCCAAAAGAAAGAAATTTCGTCTCCCCACCTACGATATTATAAAATTCAATTATTTCTTTTGCATCATTTTCAACAGGTTCTCTTAAAGTAATTTTTCTCCCATTTTTTATTTGCACTATATTCATTATAATTCTCCTTTTTTGACAATATATAATAAATAGTAGTACTTATATCTATATTTATCAATAATTAATAGTATTCAACTTCTACTATTTTTCCTAATTTGACAAGTATGTTTTTCATTTCATTAAGAACATATAACTTTATACTTAAATCATTCGGAATATCTGCCATTTGATGAACAGGATTTATCGCTCTTCCTACAATCATCTTTATATGACTACAGTCTTCATATAACATTCTAGCAAGCTTAGATGCTCCATCTTTTTTATATAAAAATTCATAATCTGTAGTGCTTAATAATTTCTGTAAAATTTTACAGGCACTTCTTATGGTTAAAACCCCTTCTGTAACTAAATCAATTCCTTCAATATATCCAATAGGAGGAACTTTTTCATCAATTATTTCTGTACTAGATTTATACTCTACATTAAGCTCTCTTGCTACAATATTAGCAGTCGTTCCACCGCAAACTATTTTTTTACCTGCGCTTCTCATAATTTTTCTCACAACATCACTATCTCTTTTTCTATCTATAGGAGGTCCTGAAAATAAAACTGCCTTACTATCATGACTTACTTTTATTGTAGCTACTGTCGTATCATCTGTCGGCCCAAAAAAGTAAAGTTGATTACAGACACCTAACAAATTATTAGTGATTGTTTTAGCGCTCATATTTTCATTTGTATGTTTTTTTAAGTGATTAGCTATATCTTTCCATTGCCAAGAATAATTTAAAGTTTTTCCACTACCCGCAAACTCTACACCATCACTAACTAATATAATCCTATCCCTTTCTTTTAGTTCAATTCTGGTTTCTCTTATAGTTTTTCCATTAAGTATTTTTTCTTTCCAACCAAGTTCAATAATATCATCCCCTCTCATAAAAAATACTGTGAGATTGTCAAATTCAGCAATATATGCAATACCGTCCTTAGCTACTTTTATTAATGTAAAAGTTGAGTAAGCTATTTTATACTGTGAACAAATAGGAAGAGTTTGTGTGATTGTATCAACAACATCCTCTATGCTCATCCCTTCTTTTAACATAGTTAATGCTATTTTTGAAGTCAGTGTGGCTAATATATTGGCTTTAACTCCGCTACTGAGACCGTCTGATAACACTGCTATAAATTGGTTATCATCATTATAAAACTCTACTTTATCACCACATAATTCTTCTCCATACTTAATAAGGCTTCCGCTAGCAAAATCAATAAAGTACTTCATTATGTTTCCCCTCTTCCTCTATTAATTTCTTAAGTTTTGTTAATGTAACCTTTGTTTCTGCAGTAGTTTCTCCCATCAAACTTGCAATTTCTTGAGCAACCATCATTTGATTGTTTATGACATCTTGAGCCATATTAATAGAGTCTATTTTCATCTGTTGAAGTTCACTTTCTTTATTTACTTCTTTAGTAATATCTTCAGCTATCCATATGTACATTTGATTTTCTTCTAGCCATATTATATTTTGTATTAAAGTAGAATTATAATCATCAAGGTATATTCTCTCCCTTAATAAATTTTTTCTATTATCTCTAACTTGTTGAAACTTATCATCATCTAAATACATAATAACCGGTATTCCCTTAGCTTCTTCATTACTTACATGAAAAAATCTTTGTGCCGCTGAGTTAAATTCAACTACACATAACTCTTTATCCACTATTCCGATTAAGTTAGGTGTAGCTCTTAGAATTACTTTCGCTTTATTTTCAGCAATTTGTCTCATATATGGAAGACACATACTTGTATCTGCATATCCATTAAATACAGCTTTTGCTTTATCTCTACAAGTTTTATATCCACATGCTTTACAATTTATCTCATCCATCCTTGCAAATTTTCCCATAGATTTTAAAATTTCTTTAAGTTCTTCCTCGCTAGGTTCTTTTAATGGAACATATTTAGATTCAAATATTTTAGATAAATCTATATTAAATAAAATATCATCATATGAATGATCTATCTTATCTCCATACTTTTCTTTATAAGTTTTACTATAATTTAAAATATTTTGCTGTCTTTCATAAGTACTAAGTCCATCATCATCAATTCCCGAACCTCTAATACATCCATCATGACAAAAACTCATATCAAATAGCACATTACTAATTCTATTATTTCTTATAGCTTCTATAGTTTTTATACAATCTTCTATTCCATCTACTGGAACAACATCTTTTTTATGTGTATTATCAGATATGTATCCTGTATTTTCTGATATAAAAGGAAAAACCTTATTATAATGACTTACTGCATCAAAAGAGCTTTCTTCAAATTCTTCCCATTTTATATTTTCTTGTTCAAACCATCTTTTTAATTCTTCCAAAGTTATTACTGCATCTACACTCTCTTCAAATCTACCTTCATCCTTTTTTCCCAAGCAAGGTCCTATAAATACAACTTTTGTATCTTTACCGTACTTTTCTTTTATATACCTACCATGACATGCAAAAGCAGTTATTGAAGGTATTAAATTTGGTATTAAATCTGGATAATGTTTTTCAACTAAGTTAATTATGGAAGGACAAAGAGTTGTAATATAATTTTTATTATCATCTTTATTTATATATTTAAAATATTCTTTAATAATTGGTGGTGCTCCTATCAAAGTTTCCTCAACATAGGTAAATCCTAAATGTTTTAAAACAGTAGGAAACTTATGACTATTCACTCCAAACACAGCAGCAAAGCTAGGAGCAATAGATGCGACTACTTTTTCTTTATTTTTTAGATAATGTTTTACTATTGGTAACTCTGAACTTACTATTTTATGCTTTTGAGGACAAGCTCGAGAACACTCATCACATACTATACATCTTTCCCCTATAATTCTTGCTTGTTCATTTTTTATTTCTATGGCATTCACTGGACATACCCTTACACAAGCATAACAGTTTTTACAATTCCCTTTATTAAAATTGTCAAACCACATTTCTATCCCCCCTTGATAAAATCAGTTTTACTTTGCAATTATAATAAAATTATATCAAAAAGAGACTTAAATTACTTTAAGTCTCCACAATTTATAGTTCATTCTCTTTTAATATATCAATATTAATAGTATCTGAAGATTTTTCTTGCAATCTTCCTTTGTATAAAATTTCATTTGTATTCTCATCTAAAACATATATATAATAATTTGATTTTGGTATTTCATTGTTATAGTCTATATAATCGTTATAAACATAGTCACTCAAAATCAAATATGTTTTATTATTACTTCTGTTCATTGCAGCAACATATACATTGTAATCTTCTCTCTTATTAAATTCAACTTCATTACTTGATTTAACTTTATTTTCGTTTAAATTTACAACTATAGTTTTAATATTATTTCCATTATTCTCTGAAACACAAGATAATAGAACTTCATCTTTATCTATGTAATAATTATCTATTATTTTATTTTTTATACCTAGATTAATTACATTAATATCCTTCGATATTAAATCAAAACTAAATAAACATATATCAAACTTATTAGTTTCTTTATTTTTATAGTTAACTACAAAATATGATTTTTTACCATTAGTAAAACCTATATCTCCATCATAATACATCTCATTACTTTCGTAAGACTTACTTAAAACTAGTTTGGATTTTTTAGTAAGTAAATTTAACTTATATAAACTTAAATACGTTTGTTTATAATAATTATATTCCAGACTATCTATAGATTTTTCCTCTTCATAAAATTGTTCATTATACACAGAAGATAAAACTACTAAGTAAATATTATCATTGTATCTTATTGGTAATGCTTTATATATACTTTCATTATTAATATCTATTTGATCATTAACTACAATTTCATATTCTTCACTTTTATTAGTTTTTTTATTTTTAATATTTATGTAGGCAATCATTTCTTCATTACTATATTGGCTATAAGAGCTCATCAGTGAGACATTAATTATTTCATCTTCATTTTCACATATATCGCTTTTATCATTTGCAAATTGAAGTATATCTCTATTTTCTATATTTTTCTTACTTAAATTAAAACTACCTACTCCTTCTTTTACATATCTGTCAATATTCTCATTATCTTTTGTAATTTTAACCTCATTAGTTTCAAATAAACCCTTTCTTTTTTGATATACAATAGTCATCCCATCTAAAGTATCTCGATTTCCTGACATATCTTCTAGCATAACTTCCTCTTTATCATTTATGGTTAAACATATGCCAATAAATATTATGGCTACTAAATTAAATACTAAAAACATTTTCGAAAATCTTTTATCCATAATATTCCCCTCCTAAACATATAGTTTATCATTAATCAGTTTGTATGATAAAAGCAATGATATTAAAAATACCAATAAAAAATAAGTTAAATTCATTAATAACAATTGATCTGAAAAAACTAAGTATGTTAAAGAGTAATATACATATATTGCTAATATAGATAAAATATATATTACTGCTATAAACCCACCTATTTTATTAATTGATTTATGTATCATAACTGAGGTAAATAATACTGTGACTGCAACGATTGGAGCAATTATATAAAATACAAATATATCCGCTGTATAAATAGAAATGATATTAAAAATAAAACCAAAGGTATTATTATAATTAATTAAATCTATTATCTCACTTAGTGTCATTCCACTAGCACCTTTGATTATAAGCATCTCTAGTAACCACAAAATATGCTGACTAACCAATACCCCATATATAAAGGATACAACTGTGATTAGTTTTGATATGAATATATTAAATTTATTATATGGCAACATAAATAAAGTATATACAGACTTTGTTTTATTAGAAAAGTCCTTGTACCAAATTGCAAAAGCATAATAAACACACCAAATAATTGCACACATCATCATAAAATATGTAACATTGTATATCATTTGAGTAAATGTTCCACCTTGAATAAATTTATAAGCTTCATCCGTTTTTAAAAGTGATAATCCGCCTCTAACTGTTAAGATTTGTTCTACTGATTTTACAATATCATATAGAGAATAAATAAAATAAGAAATATTACCTACTATCAATATACCTAAAATAGAAAAATAAATTTTTTTTATTCTTTTAAATTCTATATCATATAGTGTTAGTAATTTATTCACCCCTATATACCTCCCTCATTTTATCCACTATGGATTTTCCCTCTATTTGTCTAAGTTCTTGTGCATTAAAATTAAAGACTACTTTACCTTCATCAAATATGATTACTTCATCAACAATATTTTCAATCTCTGCAATTTCATGTGTTGTTATTATGATACTTTGGTCTCCAGACATATATTCAACTATAGTTTTTATAAACTCTTCTCTTTTAAAAATATCTATTCCAGAAAAAGGTTCATCTAGTAAAATATATTTGGCATTTTGTGCAAAGCCAATAATTATCTTTACCCTAGCTTTTCCTCCTTTTGATAATTCACAAATCATTTTATCGTCAGATAAATTAAACATTTTAAGCATTTGATAAGCTTTTTCTTCATCCCAATTTTTATAGAACTCTTTCATAAAAGCAAAACTTTCTTTTATACTAAGATGAGGAAAATGAATATCTACATCAGGAACAAAAGCTATCTTATTATATATTTTAGAATTTATTTTTTCTCCATCTATTAATATAGTCCCACTATCAGGTTTAACAAGACCTGCTATAGATTTTAAAATGGTAGACTTGCCCACACCATTAACTCCTAATATACAAGTTATCTTACCTTCTTCAATATTAAAAGAAGCATCATCCAATGCTAACA
>NZ_JAGHFM010000290.1 GCF_017888745.1 Terrisporobacter sp.
GTCTATCTCTCCTTGTATCTCAGCCTGTCTATTTCTACTTGCTTCAGCTAATTTTTCAGAACGATTTACAAAATTATCAATTCCTTTTATTGCTAGTGAAATACCAACACCTGCTAAAGCCATAACACCAGCGTTTAATAGAGTAACTCCTGCATTTGCTGCTATAGCACCTAACTTAGTTGAAGTAAATCCTTTTGATAATTTTTCAGTTCCCTTACCAACCTTTTCTATGCTTACAGATGTCTTAGATGTAATATCCGTAGCCTTCTTTATTTCTTGAGAGAATCCATTAAAAGAACCCTTTGCTTTTTTAGACTTAGAATCCAATCCATCTATGTAAGTTAACATTCCACCAAAAAGATTAGGAATCTCCTTATCATTTCCTAATGATTTTATAGTAGTAAATAAACCACCAATAGTACCCAATACAACTGGAGTAGATATTCCCAATTTATCAAATGCTGATATTACATTATTAACAACATCTATTATAGACCTAAGCCCGTCAACCATTCCACCAAACATATCTGATGATACTGTTGTTGTAACTAATTTCTTTAAAGAATCAGATAATCTGGTAAGTTTACCTTCCAAGCTATTTATATATTTTTCATTCTCTTTGTCAGCACTCCCAATTGCCATACCCGAACTGATTTCTTTTTGTATCTTTTTAACTGTTTCCCAGTTGTCCATTAATGCTGCAAATTGAGGCGCTCTATGTTTTCCACCTATAGCAATCATTAATGCTTGTTGTTGTGTTTTATTTAATGTGTCCCATTTTCCACCTAATTCATCTAAGACTAATCCCATATCTTTAAGTTCACCATTAGGCTTTTGAACATCAATTTTTGCGAATTGTTTAAGTGCTTTGGCAGATTTATTCATTGAAAGACTTCCATCTTTTGCACTAACAGTAATACCTGTCATATTCATGGCAATAGCTTTTAAACCATTAGATGACATACCAGCATTCTGCATTATTTCGTCTATAGCAACAAAATATGCCATACCATCTTCTAAACTAACATTCATAGCTTTTAATGCTGAACCAGTATTTTGCATACCCTGTGCTATACTTTGAGTAGAAGTTGCATAGTTATTCCCCAAAAAGTTACTTGCATCAAGAACTCTATTCATCATAGAATAGTCTTGTGTTGCCCCTTGAATCTGAGTTCTAGTTCCTTTTAATGCATTTTCTACACCGCCATAACTTGATAATATTGAACGCAATGCTTTATCCGTATCTTCTTGTGTCATATCTGATACATTTGAAAATTTAGCACTTTCTTTTGCATATTGCAAAGCATCATTTACATTCTTAAATCCTGATTGCAATGCGTTAGAGGTAGAATTTATAATATCAACAGAACTTTTTGCGACTTCTTGACCTACACTTGCTGCATGATCTCTTACACTATTTAATTCTTCTTTAGTACCTCTAAATGATTCAGGAGCAACTTTCATTAAATCTCTAAAAGCACTATCTAATTCAACTATTGTATCTTTTATTGCATATACTCCAGTTTGTAATCCATCTGCTAATATATTTCCAATTGAAAATGCAGCAATAGATGAATTTAATTCTTTAAAGAATCCATTAGTAGCCTTTGTTTCTGTTTTTACTCCACTTAAACCACTTTTAAAAGTTTTAACTGATGTACCTACTCTTTCTAATTCCTTCGCTTGCCTACTTAAATCTAAATTTCCAATTTCTCTTAATTCTTGCTCAAACGAATCTAATTGTGAAGTCGATGTTCCTAATTCAACACATTTTTGCCTTAATTGGTCTATTTGAGATTGAATTTTATCAAATGATGCACTGGAAGTACTTAGCTGTTTAAATTCATTAGAAACACTATTTATTGAACTTTTTAAATATTCTAATTGTTGAGTTGCTGTTTCTGAATTTGGATTTATTTTGATATCATTTAGTTGCTTTATTTTATTAATTAAATTATCAATGGAAGAGGTATCTAAATATGTGTTATTACCCTTTATTTGATTAAGTTTGTCAATCATACCATCCACTGATGATTTAGCCTTATCTACTTGACTTGTAAATTGTTGATTCCATGTTAAGGTTTTTAATCTACTTTGAACTTGACTTATAGCAGTTTCCAATTTAGCCATATCACTATATGACTCTTTAGAATTTATGATATTATCAAGTTTCGCATTCCCTAAACTATTAAGAGTATTTTTCAACTTCTCAATTTCTTTAACCTGAACTGAAGTTAAATTTTTATTTTTAGAGAATCCTTCAAGTTTAGTTTGTGTATTTTCTATTTTCTGTTGTAAAGTTTGAAATGATTTTGCTAGATTTTGAGTTAAATCAGGTGATTTGCCCATTTTATTTAATGCTTGAAGAGTGCTTTCTGATTTCTTTTGCACCTTATCTAATTGTTTTTCTAATACCTCATAAGATTGAGCATTAGTAGTTTTAGACATTTGATTTTGAAGTGATTTTATCTTAGCTTGACATCTATCGTATTCCTTAGTCAAGTTTTTTACAGTATTCGCAGTATTATTAATGCCTGCTGTATTAGATGAAGTATTTCCTCCTAATAATGTCTTTTGAACATCCTTACTCATCTTATTTATTTCTTTTAATGTTGTCTTTATTGAATTCAAATTGTTCAATTGCTTAGGATTTAATTTAAATGCATTATTCATGACCTGTTGCAACTGATTCATTTCTGTTTTGAAACTCGATGTATCAAACTTTAATTTAATTTTATTTTTTTCTAATTGAGATATAAGATTTTCTAACTCGGCTTTACTTTTACCTTCTTCAACTTCTGTTGTTAATCTAATTCTAAAGTCTGCCAATTTATATCACCACCTTTAATTTATCGCATAAAAAAAACCACTCTATGCAAAAGTGGTAATTTTAATATTATTCAATTGGTATACCTCTACTTCTTAAAAAATTAACTAATAATCTTGGTATTTCGGATTCACATTTACTTACTGATTCTTCCATTATATTAGTAGCAGGTAGATATGAAGGACTATTATCTGTATGACCTTTACTCCAAACTTTTCCGCTTTCAAACCTTTCCATAGGATAAGCATGGTTGCCTGTTTTAATATCTGTCCAATCACCATTATCTCGAAATTCAACAGTAACAGAATCCTTATCCACCTCTACTATTCCAGGCGAATCTTCCATTTGTCCTGTTCTTTTATATTGATTTGGACTATAACTTGCATATATTTGATGCATAATTTCATTCTTCATTATTTCTTCCATTTCATGCCCCATTTCATTCATTCCTGTGGCAACAATACTCTCAATATATGCGACTATATCATCAAGACTATTGAACGTCATTATCATCATCCTTTTTAGAAAATTCTTTTTCTAATTTCTTTATATTTTTATCAACTTTCTTACATTCTTCAGTTACAAGTAATGTTTCTTGAGTTTTTAGTAACATTAACTTAGCATATTCTGTACTTTGTAAATCACATAAGTTTCTATATTTCTCTAACATTTCTTCAGTTTGTATCTCATATATAATGTCATATACTTCTTGCATTACTTTAAGCATGCTTCCTGTTGGTGCATTTAAAACTTCTATAAGTTCATCGTCTATAACTATATTAGTGCAATTCATAAAAACATCAGTATAAACTTCTTCAATTAGTTTTATATCCTCTAATCCCTTTTGGGCTGCTTCAGATAATTTATTTTTTAATTCGTTTCTTTCTTCGCCTAATAAATTATAAATAACTACTTCTTGTATATCTCCGTTTATATCCACATTAAAAGTTTTTCTTATTTTATCTACTTTTAAATCACTTAAATTTATCATATATTATCTCCCTCCAATAAAAAAGAGTAGGGCAAACCTACTCCATATACTTAATATTCCTCATCATTTTCTTTAAATCTATACATTTTTCGTTCCAATTCGTATAATGATTCTGAATCAAGACCATATTCTTCATCTAATTCAAATTGTAAATCTTTAAGATTTTTTTCAACTCTACCTTCCTCACTTACAACAACATTAGACAAGGTAGCAATATCATCTATCATAATACACTCATCCGCTCTAAGTGATCCATCGTCATAATATGATATCATTTTATCTAAATAGGCCAATCTTCTTTTCGTCATTAAATAATTATAATTTATTTTTATAAAATTATAATCTTCTTCACTTTGAGTAGTACCTTTGTATTCAACCATATAATTATGAAAATCTTGTAATTTATCTAACGATATTTTCTTCAATTCCCTAGAATATTCATTTATCACTTCGGTATTATCACTTATTTTAATATAAGCCTCTTCTTGTTCATCTTTATCATCAGATTCCCATATTACATTGGTATTTTCTTTTACATCCTCTATCATATCATGAGTTTTATTATAATATGATGTGATATCGTCCTCTTGTTTTTTATATTCATCTATTTTTTCTACATTCATTTTATTACCACAGGCAGTTAAACTTCCACATAATACTAAAACTAACCCTAAACCAAATATTTTATTCATCCCTACACCTCTTTTATTAATTATATACTTTAATAATATCATTAGCATATAAAATTAACAATTAAAAGTATTCGACAAATTATTAACTTAAAATTCATTCCTGAAACTATTGCAAATACTAGAGTGTAGGAATGAACTGACCTAATAAAAATGATATTTTATTACTTCTCTAGTTGTTCTAATATTTTTTTAACTTCTTCTCTGTATCTAAGAGGCACTTCATCTATTGTTTTAAGCCCTCTTATGACCATTGCTACATATAAATCCACCATTTTACTCACCATCCTTTCATTTATTTGTAATCTCTGTGGTACTGATTGTAATAATGGTTCTAACATCATATACATTTCATCAGTAGCACATAAAGAAACATTTATTAGATCATCCTGATTTTTATTTGTTTCCTCCATTGCTGGAATACTAGGTATATAACTTGTATAAGTAAACTTACTTTCCACTGGAATAATAGTATCTATACTTATTGTAGAGTTATCGAATATATCTAATACCCATCTTGGAAGTTGTGGTGTAATTGGTTCAAAGTGTGGTTCTAAAACTTCATAAACTACTTTACAATGATTCTTTTGTAACCACTTTTTAAATCCTGCTTCATCTTTAGTTTCCAATTTACTATTATATATTTGAACATAACAACGATTAGTACCAGCATCAAATGTTATACCTTCTCTATTGTGCTGTGAGTCATATGCCTTTTGATAAAAACTAAATAAATCACATAAAACAGGTTTTGCCACCCCATTAGAAGGGAAATTTAAATAAAAAACAGAAGTTTGATTTCCAACTTCATTGTAAAGTTTCCAATCTTCATCACCATTATATATAATACTTTGTCTCTTATGTAATACTCCTAACTGACCATTCTGTACACATATTTCATTGCCTTTTAAAGGTGGGTTATCCAAGAAAATACTTGTTTTATATTCTTTGTAATCCTCATATTGAGTTGCTTGAGTTCCTTCTTCTACTTGTACTCTAACATTATTTATAAAGTTATCTACATCTGTAATAGCACTATATTGAGTTATTGCAATATATTTATAGTTAGTTATAACCATGCCATTAATATCAATTATTCCATTTGTTACCTCTATATCACTTATATTTTTACCTGATGTCCTACCCATGAAATTTTTGTTTTCATCATAAAAGGCTATAAAACTCTTATAATTAAAATCTAGTCCACTTACAAAATAATCTTTCGTATAATCTAATTCTATATAATCTGTTCTTACAGATGTTTTATTAGTATCGTCAAAAACTCCAGTAGTTGATGTTGTATAACCTTTATACCAACCACTAAACTTATTTTTACCAACAACTTTAATACCAACCCTATACTTACCTAAGTTTTCTGCTTTCTCAAGTCCACTATCTACCATTTTTTGAGTTATCTTTTTATCCTCAAAAGCACTTAACATTCCACTAAAATAAGGTGTCTGAGGTGTATCTCCTTCAAATACTTCCACATCTCTTGAAATCAATCCTTTACCATATAATCTTAAATAATTATCTGTAAGAGTTGCTCCAGTTGTTATTTTGTTTGAAGTATTTACTGTTCCTCCAAGGTTATATTTAGCCGTTCCACTTCCAGTTCTAATATCGTGGATAGAGTATAAAGTCGAAGGTTTTAGCATACACTCTATCCCTGTATTTTTTATCTTTTGATTACAAGGAATAACTGTATTAGTAGATATATGAGTTACCTCTGCATAAGTAGGGTATTCGTTATCTAAATCTTTTATTTCTTCGTATATTGGTGTAGCTAGTTCATATATAACTGTGATTGGATTAGCTTGTAACCACTTCTTAAATCCAGCTAAATCTGCTGTTTCTAGTTTAGATTTCAAAATGTTAATAACTAAATTTGTGTTTGTTCCCACAAATCTTATACACTCTTGATTATTTGCAACAGTATCAATACCTTTAGCGTCTATAAACTTATCACAAACAACATTACTACCAAAACCTTTAGCATTTGAAATTCTTACATACATATTTATTAAGGAAGTATTTGTAGGCTGCCAAGAATTAACACCCCAATTTTCACTACCATTTAATACAACCTCTGCACAAACCCTTTTTTCGTGAGTTTTATTTTCAATCTTTGTAGTCGTATCTCTTGCTACACCTTCTATTCCCCTAAGAGGCTCATCTAATAAAATTACTTTTTTATGATGTTTATGTGGTGTATAAGGAACATTTTCAATTCCTTCTGTTAAAGATAAAGTATCTAAATCTATATAAGTTTTAGTTTCACTAACCTCATAACCCCATGAACTATCTATACATTTAACTGTTTTGCCTTCGTCAGATATTAACGTTATAGTTTTCCAAACATTTGTGTCTAGCATATTTACAGAAGAAGTTGTTCCGTCAGTATATACAAATCTAAGATAAATACCTCTTTTTAACTCATTAAGTGCGTTTTCATAATAAACGTTATAAGTTAATCTATATTGAGTGTTAGGCTTAAATTTAAACGTATTAATCCATTCCTTATTAAATGTCTTAGTAGCTGTTACACAATTTTTATCTTGATAAGTCACATATTCCACAGGAGCGCCAGTTAAATTTATTTTTACCTCATTTACATCAAATAAGTTTTTATTATTCGTTTTAGTTTCTATCTTATATTTCTTTATACTTCCTTCAAAGTATTCTAAGTTAGAGTTTTCATAATCACCTTCCACTATTAAAAACCTTTTAGCAAACTTAACATAAGTGCCCTCATCAGTATCAGATTGAATTGCAAGGTCAACTTTAGTTGCACCTACTTTGTTACATTTAAAGCGTATTTTATGAGTACCCACTTCGGAAGAAATCATAACATTACTTGCTAAGGGATAGGTACTTGTAGGATGTCCTCTTAATACTAATGCAGTAGATTTTATAGTTGATTCTAATACTGTATAAACTAATGTGTATATTTTATCTTTTTCAAATGATGTAATTAATTCAAGCCCTTCTGTTATTCCTTGTTGCACTAATTTTATATATTCGTCTGTCTCACTACTTGAAGTTCCTACTAAACTAGTTCTTGTAACTAAATTAGTTAAAGTAACTTCTTCCCCAACACTTTTTATTCCTGTGAATGCTTCTGTTGGTATTGGTTTATTTGTGTAGTCTCCTTCTAAAACAATAATATCCACCTTTGGTAATGTTGCTTTTTCTGTAGATACATAAACTAACATATAATTTTCATTAGCTTTAGTTGTGAATATATGTGAATTACCTCCATTTAAGACCCTCATATAAGCAGAACTTACTTTAGTTCCTATATTGTTATCATCAAATAAACAAATATTGCCTCTATCTGAAACGGTTAATTTCTTCACAGTATAAGTTGTGTTAGGTTTAACCGAATACTCATAACATAGTACAGTAGAGTTATTAGTTATAACAATTGAATCTATACCATTACTTGCATCACCACTAGGGAAATAATCAACTTGTTTGCCAGGTAAGTTATTTAAACTTAATCCTTCTAATTCTATATCTACTAATCCACCCTCTACGGTATCATTGATAGTACATGTAGTTCCTTCTATATTTATCTCATCATTTAATATTAATTCTTTATTTTGTTTAGCACAGTTAACTAAAGTATTTCCTTTTATATAATTAACCGTTGCAGTACCTTTCTTGGAACTGTCTAGTTTAATGTTGTTACTATTACTTTCTAATTCCATTTCTCCGCTAGTACTATTGAATAAAGTATCTAGTTTAGCATTTTGAACTGCATTGATATTTTCTATAGAAGATATTTTTTTATCTCTTTCTATATTAGATTGATTTATTTGAGATAAACTTTCATCTACTTGACTTTTAATTGCTAAATGTGATATATCTTGATGTTCTGACAATTTATTATTCCAAGTTTCTTTTTCTGCATCCGTTACAAATCTATGCTCATTATCTTGTGTTATGATAGATGGTTCATGATTCTCAGGATGAACATAATTGTTTGCATTATCTTCTACATTTGCAAGTTTTGTCTTTTCAGCAGTGCTATAATTATTTTCCGTTGCAACATATCCTTCACTATTAACCTTTTTAGCAAGTTCTGCATTTACATAATCGTTAGATGCCTTAGTTCCTATTTGATTGGCAACTGTAGTAGCAAAATTAGGACCATTTCCTAATGCTGTTGCTAATTCATTTAAAGTATCAAGTGTTTCAGGTGCAGAATTTACAATAGAAGCAACTTTATCATCTACATAAACTTCAGTAGCTAAACCATCTATAGAAGGTATATCTGGTTTTTCAGTTAAATCATTATACGAACCACTAAACTCAGATTTATTATTCCATACATCCTTTTCTTCATCTGTAACAAACCTATGAGTAGCATCTTGAGTAATAATATTAGGTTCATGATTGATTGGATGAGTATAATTATTAGCATTTTCCGCTATACCATTTAATTTAGTATCTTTTTCTGTTGTAAAGTCAACTGTAGAAAGTCCTTTACCCTCAATCTTATCTACTTTAGAATCATTTAATTCATTTATACCTCCAACTACAGTTTTATCAATAGTATTTAATCGTTCATCCTCTAGTTTCTGATATTTACTTAAATTTACTATACTTCCTCCATTTTGTTGTAAATATCTAACTTCATCAATAAGTTGTTTCAAAACTGGAACATCAGGATCGGGTTCTATTTCAATATTCAACCCTGTTACTACCGATTCTTTGACCACATATTCAAAAGGCTCACAAGTTACTACTTCTTCACGACCATTCACCATACAGGTAATTTCAAGTTCACATATATATTTTCCAACTTGGTCTGTAAAATTTTGTGGCATGTCAAACAAGTATACCGCACCATTTCCCATGACACTTTCATCTTGCACAACACCTGTCAGTTCAACCAACATTGTTGTCTTTGGTTTTACAACAGTTAACTTGACATTATAATTACTGGCTTCTTCTTTATTTACAAATCCTACAATACTCGGGTTGGTACTCATAGTTATTTGTAATTTTACAAATAAATTTGCTATGTTTTTATCAGTGTTGTAAAATGACATATTTGGACTTGTAATTTTACCACTCTTTAAGTCCGCTATAACTAAGTAATCTCTATTTATATTTGCCATATTAACCTCCTTTATAAAAATAATGGGTGAAGTTTCCGTTACTCCACCCAAGATCTATAATTTATAAATAAAATTTATTTAATTTGTTTATAATATTAATAATCATTTTAGTTTATCAGATTGATTTGATTTTTTCTTTAGTTTATCAAATCGGATTTTCCCATCTTTCGAGGTGGGATTTTTACTTTATTAAATAATTTAATTCTATAAAACACTTTATTATTTAAAATATATAGTAATTAAACTTTAATAAATAAAGCATATTATACAATAAAATTAATTTTTATTTATATCAAAAAGTGTTAGCAGAAATTAATCCACTAACACTTAATATTATTTAACTCTTTTTCTACCTCTCTTTGGCAATGATTCCTCATCATTTTCAGTAGATGTATTAGAGTGTAACTCTTCAGTTACCTTTGGTGCTTATGCCCCAACTCCGCCAACATTTTTATCTATTTCGTAGATTACTCCACCTTCATCTGCCATTGCATCGCAAGTAAGTGAGAATGAAGATATTTCTAATGCTGACATTCCAAATTCACCATTTGCTTGTGGTTTAATTTTTTTGAATGTCATTTTCTTAACTTCTTCAGTTCCATCTGAATTAACAACAGTGAATATTCCTTCCATGCTATAGTATTTTGTAGGAATACTATCTTTAACAGTTATTTTAGTACCTTCTAAAGTACCACCTACCATCATGGCCATTTGCTCATTTGTTAAAACTTCTGAATCCATTGTAAATGAAATTTTTCTTGATCCATCCATTATTATTGCATCTGCTCCATTTGCTCTAGCAGTTAATTGCTCAGATTCTGAAGAAACTGAGAATGAGTTTAAGTAGTCTATTTTTATTGGTGTACCTGGTTCTTCACCTAATGCTGTTAATGTACATTTACATGCTGATTTTATTGCATAAAACATAATATTACCTCCAATTTTATTAATTTTATATTTTTATAAATAAAAAAGGTACGTTATTCACGCACCAATTTAGTCTCATCTTGCCATCTTTTAACTTCTTTCAAATCAACTTTCCTATTTGAATTTGTAAACATCAAATATTGCTTATCAAAAACTTCACTTAAACATTCAACCGTATATACATCTTTTAAAAACCATATAGTCCAATCTTTTACATCATTATAAGTGAGTTTTCTGTAATGCATTACTTGCCTTACCATTTCTTCAAATACTATTACATTTTTATCTTTACTTTTTTGACCATATTTTTGATCGTACATCTTTTTTATTCTTATCAATTCTGCATCACCTTTTATTTCAGGTTCGGGTTCAGGTTTTTCAAAATAACACATTTCAAGCATAACTTTACATAAGATATTAAAATTACTATCATCAATAAATGCTATCGGTTTATTATCTCTTTTTATTATTAATTTTACATCTTCATCAAAAGCTTTAATATTTAAATCTTCAGTTCTATATAAAATCCTTAAAGAGTCTAACAATAAACTTAGTAACTCATTTTCATTACTAGACATCATTAAATAATAACTCCAATGTATTCCACTATCATGTATTTCATCTTTTAAATCTAAACTTTGTTCCATATAAAAAGGCTTTACAAAATCAATTAAGTCATAATCTTTCATAAAATCATCAACTTTTAATTGTTTAATGATTCCTAAATTGTATTTTCTTAAATCTATATCATTACCACTTAAATATTCCTTTGTATAAAGCATTACATTGTATTAAAGTAATCTACAGATATTTTTGCAGAATAACCTGTGTATCCAAAAGGCATATTATATAATTGACTAAACGGTTCTAATGTAGCCTCACCAATACCACCTAATTTAGCATTAGCAAGTAACTCAATTATCTTATCAATTACTATACCTTCTCTTGTACCATTCAATGTTTTTCTGCAATCACTATGACAAATAACTCCTATTTCAATTCTACAAGTTCTAAAAAACCTACTTGTTTGATATCGTTTAGTATAAGATTCGTCATTTGAAAGATTTATAAATATACTTATATCACTTTCTTTTTGTACCTTATCTACCCTTCTATCTATAAAAACTTTATTATCTTTTAAACTTGAAATAGGATTCTCTACTGGTGGTAATGAATATAAATCTTTATCTTTCACCTTATTATAATAAAGTGCTTTATTTATATCAGGATCTAACATAATCATATTAGATAGTTTTAACATTAATTTATTGGGGAATCCTTTTATCATTTCATCCATAGTTACATCCCCCTTATTAAAATATTTTTAGTATCAAGTGTTTCTTTAGTTTCTTTATCTTTTGCAATTAACATCACAGTAATACCTATATCATTCATTTCCATATTGTGTCGTAAAACACATTCATTATTACCTTGATTTACAATCTCAACATTCGCATATGCGAAATCTAAAGAAAACTCAACTTCTTTATCATAATTAATACTATATTTGTTTTGTTCACCTAAATAAATTTCAGTTTTACCAAGTATTTTATTTACAACAGTTTCATCTTCTACCTTAGATATAGGATTGTATGCTATATTATTTTCTACATCATCTTCACCTAACATGGCAGTTTGTAAAACTAATGCAGAACATAATCCTGGTGAACCAATAGATTTACCATTGTATTCAAAATCAGTTAAGTTTGTAACTCTATATACAGTTTTTCCTGTAAGCATAACTCTAGTTCCAACATCTATAGTTCGGGTAATAGGATTAGAACCAAAATGAATTCTATTCTTAGAATCCCCTGCTGAAGTATAACGAACATCAGCCATTCCATCACTATATCAATTTGTTATCGTAAAGGCTTTTTATCCTCTACTTCTAGGAGTTTCCTCCATTACCTCATGTCAATTCATGAGTAGTTCGGCATACATTTTCACCTTCAACTTCACTTGTTAAGGTGTCGGATACTCTTGGAGATATTATATTCTGTGGACGGTTATTATCCATCAAACAGGTTCAATCTCTATGCTCTACAATGTCTATATATTTTTAAATATATAGATTATCTCGGTATTAGTTTATGTTTATATTAATCGTCTATTTCTATATTCCATCTCATAAGGGCATCATATAAGTTTTTAGGTATTTGACTTTTGTATTTATTAGCAACTTTTTTAATATATTTTTCTTTCTCAAATTTATATGCTAAAAATGCGTCCTCACAATTATCATACATTCCTATATGTGTTGTTTTGTTTTCAACATTCATTTTTGCACTATATTTAGAACTCTTTTTGTCAAAAGTTACTCCAATAGGGAAATTTCCTCTTGATGTATTATGATTTGCAAATAATAAATTTATATTGTCAGGAACAAAAACGCAAGTATTAGGTGAATATATTTTATTACCTTTATAAAGAATATCTTTATCTAAATTCATAATCCTATTTTCAATTTCATAATAATTATTATCAAACCATCTAGCGAAATTTTGATAATTATGCCATTCTTCACACACAGTACAAGGGATATATTCAGGGTGAGTTCTTTGAAACGACTCGTCATAGCATCTCTGAATCATTGACTTCCAAAACTTATATGATTTTGTTAATTTATAATTTATTCTAGACTTATATTCTCCTACACCCATATACCCCACATTATGTACAGATCTATGATACGGATTTTTAACTTTGCCTTTCTTTATATTTCCTATACCAGTTTTAACTCTATATTTATGTTCATCTTGAATTTCAACTATTACATTATCATAATTGTTATACTCTACTACTTTCACAAAATACCCTTCGTTTGTTCTATAAAGACCATCATAATCACAAATACTTTTCTTTATCAAATTTACACCACTTTTCTTATTATTTTTGCATTTATATAAACACGTAACCTTTCTTACCAACTACCTCACGATAGTTATGACCGATTTTACCCGATTTCCATATGATATATTTCTATACCAACACGCCATATACTCTAGCGTCAATGCTGCTACAACCATTGGAATTTTATAAACCTTACCTTTATAATTATAGTTATATAATTCATTACATTTAGTCATTGTAAATCTTTTGTAAGTATCCATAGGCTTGTACTCTTTAAATATCACGAGCCACCATGTCTGTTGCCAGAACACGTACGAACCCACTTCTATATCCGTATCTAAAGTACACATTAATTTCTTTTCATCATAGGCTTTTTTATCATTATCTGTTTTATCATTAATTGCCATTAACTTCTTTTCATTAGTTTCTAAATTAGGAAACTCATCTGGCTTAGTATAAGTAACTTCCATTGCAGTAGGAGAAGTTCTCAGATATTGTTCAAATGACCTTCTTCCATCATCTATTATTTTTTGCTTCATGGTTGTTGCATTACCTAATGTTCTTTTTTTATAAATATCAAAATAATTCATTACTCATTCAACCTTTTATTCTTCCATGAACGTTTGATTTTTTTTCTAGTTACACGTTTTATCATTTTTTCTTCTAGTTTTAATAATTTATCCAACATTGAAGCAGTAGATTTTTTAGTATAATCACCATCTGTAACTGCTACTTTTAATATTTCTTCTGTATTTATTTTAGGTTGCAGCCAACATAGTACCATAACATCTGCGATCAATGATTTATCACTTGAAGTTAAGTCAGTTACTATATAACCATCCTCTATAGTTAAATCTTCATTCCATTCATCAAATTCACATAATGCATTTTCTAAATATCCATGCATTATTTCCTCTGCAATTTCTTGTTCTAGCTCAGATAATATATCTGTTCCGATTTGTCTCAAAAATCTTTTATAAATATCTTGAACAGGAGTCATAATCACCACTCCTTTTAATAAATTAAATTATCTAAATCAAGTAAATTACATATTATTCTTTCTTTACCTCTTGATAATTCAAAGTCATTATCTTCTATAGAATCTAAATAAACTGCTTTTGCAGCAACTTTCTTAACAAAATTTCTATCTTCTCTTTGTAGTATATCTTTAAACCTAGATTCATCTTCTTCTACTATTAATTCTTCTAAAACATCATAGTCTTCCATTTGTATTCTATCTAGTTTTAAAAATCTTAATATTTCATCTAAAGAGTATTCATCATTATAAACATCTACAATTATTAAACTTCCATCTCTGAAGAATCCTTTTGCTTTAGTACATATTTCTTTTACTTGCTTTAAATTTATTGCACAATTTTCACCTGGTTCTAAATCAACATAAGCATCTTCAAACTTATTCATGTATAAAACTCTTCCAGTAGATACATTTAATAACTCAATAAATACTTCTCCCTCTACTCTATTCAATTCAACAGTTAATTCTTGTTTACTTTTTCTAGTTTTCTTAGGTTTAAATACTTCTTTATTAGGTTCATCTATAACATTTTTTTCAACTTTTGTTTCTTTAACTTCCTTTTTACCCTTAGTTTCTTTTTTTAATTTCGCCATTTATTTCCCCTCCCATATAAAATAAAAATAGCACCCAAGAATATGAGTGCTATTTCTTAAATCTATGCAGTTATTTTAACCATACCGAATTTTGATGATATAGCTACACCTACATGTAATTGTCTTTCCATTTCAAATTCGATTTGTCTATCTTTTCTATTATATATATTATCATTATCTAATACTCTTATATCTCCTTCTAAGCAACAATAAGCTAGAGGTTCACCAACAGCAGGAACTACCAATAATGTATCTGTAGGTATTTCAAATTTTTTATTATCTTCGTCATAATATTGTGGTAATTCTCTACACTCGTTAGAATCAAATATTTTTACATATCCAAAATCTCTTCTATCTCTTGCATCTTCTTGTAAATATGCCCCACCAGAATTAGGAACTTTTGCTAATGCACCTTTTGTTCCTAATATTTGACACTTAACTCCTGTCGCACCTTCAACTCTTTGTAATAAATCTTCAAGTGCAGTCTCTAGCCCTTCTGCGTTAGTTTGAACATGGAATGGATTACCTGAGTTGTCATAAGCAGCAAATATAGTAGATGTAACTAATGTAGCTATCTTATGAGCAAAAGATTCTGCCACTCTATTACATAGATCAGTCCAACTTATTTTACCAGTTAAAAATTCAAATGCTTCTTCATATATAAATGCAGTTAGTGTAAAAGAATCAGTTTCTAATTTGCTATCATGCATTCTTCTTCTATGAGTAGCACCAACACCTGTAGCTATTTGAGAAACAGGGAATAACTTTTTATTTTTAACTCTATATACAGGTGCATCACCTAAATCTATAGTATCTACTTTAACTAAATCACTAAATGCTTCTAATGTTAATCTATTAGCTATTGGAGTTATATTTTCTTCGAATAAAGCAAATAACTGTTTTGCATTATTTTTTAAATATCTTTCCATTTCTGCTTTTCTTTTCGGTAAAGCAGGAAGTTCATCTAAAAATGCTTTTCTTATAACATCTTCAGCCTCTCCTGCACTATATTTGCTAACTTTCCCAAAGTAAGTATCATAACATAATTGTTGTAATTGATTTAATTCATTATACATCTTGTATTATTCCTCCTATTTTATTAATTTTATATTTATATAAATGCTATAACTAAACTATCTTTACCACAGTATTTTTCTTTAGCTATGACTTTACCTAATATATTTTTTTCTTCACCAGCAGTCTTAGCTAATTTATAACTTGCAGCCTTTGGAAATAATTTATCTCCTACATTAACTGATTCAACTTCATCTATATTATCAGCTTGAACTCTTATAACTGCTCCTTTATGTAATAAATAACCTCTGACTACTTCCTTAGCTTTTATTTGTGGCACATCTCCACTTAATAGTCTTTCATCATATCTATGATAATCAGGTGCAATTACAACAAATAACTCACCAGCATCATCAGTTAATTGTTCAACTTCATAAACTTCACCTGATAAATCAACTCCTGCTTTAGTTTGTTTAGCTAGTCCTTTTATTTTGGCAAAGCTACCATTTTCAACTGGTTCTGCACAAACAAATGATCTTGCCATTTTGTCATCAACATTTAATAATTCTATATACATTCCTCTACCTCCGTATTTTTATTAATTTTATAAATATTTTTTAAATAAGCCACCATAAGGCTCATATTTAGAATCTACATTATCAAATACTTGAACTTCATTAGTTTTAGTTTTTTCAACTGGTTTGCTATCTTTAACTTTCATAGCAAACATAAATCCTAATTCTTTTTTAAATTCAGCTACAGTTATTTCTTTATTCATAGCCTTATCTTTTAAATCTTTTATTTCTTCTTCATCTAAATCAAATAATTTACTAGCATCTTCAATTTCTTTTTCATACTTAGCCTTATCATAATTTTCTTTAAATTCTTTTAACTCAGCATAATCTTGCATAGCATTTAATTTATCTTCTAATTCAGAATAAGAAGTTTTAAGATTTTCTAATTCAGTAACCTCATTTTCATGAGTATCTATTGAATCAAATTTATTAATTATGTGTTCTTTTAATTGAGTATCTTCACAATTAAACACTTTAGGTTCAACCTCACCTGACATTTCTCTCCATTCTTGAATGTAAGGTTTTTTATTGTCAAAATCTAATGTAACAACATCTTCATTTAAAGTGTATGGAACACCAAAGTATTGTCTGCATGACCAATCGGCATTTTCAACTATTGCTATCTTGTCATCAGGTAATACGTCCATAAACCAAAATTCTCTTGCTTGGTATTTATCTCCCCAATAATCTTCTTTTTCCACAAATCTTGAATTAATTTGAGTGGTTATTTGATCTGTTATATTTTGAACAGATAATCCAAATTCTTTTGTTTGATTATTTTTATCCAAATTTTCTTCCTCCTTCTCTTCTATTGAATATATTTTATTATTGATTTCATTCACAAAATCATCATAATCAGATTTAGAATAAACACTAATATTGCAATTTCCATTCATACCTTGGATTACATCTGAACCAAGTAATGTGACTCCATTAAATCTAAATTTATTGATGTTCAATATACCATCTTCATCTTTTTCAGATTCAAGAACCGAAATCTCCATACTAACATCTTTTATTCCTTCATTTTCCTCTAATAAATCTAAAGTTTCATTACTGTATCCTTCCCATATATAAGCATCTGCGACCATATGATTTTCACCATCTATCTCTTCATATCTCACATTACAAGATTCTGGGAATATACCAACTGGAGTTTCTAAATAAAAATATTTTAAATCGTATCCCTCATCAGTTTTTATTATTTTTGTAATAATATCATGACTACCAAAATCAATTGCTTCGCCATCTTCATTTCTTTTTATATAAGCCAATAAAGGACGATTTTTTAAACTTTCTTCAGCATCTTCCATAGACTCTTTTGAAAACGAACTATTATTACGATTTTTACCTTCATTCATAATAATGACTTTACATTTAACTAAACCATCTTGTGATTCTTCTGTGAATAATTTACAAGGAATATTTTTAACCTTCAATTAAAAACCTCCTTTCTTTTAAATTTTTATATAATAATCACCATGAAAGGTGTTATTTTTGCACTCCCAATTCTCTATCTAAAATTTCTTCAATGTTATCAAAGTCCCAATACCATATTTCCAACAATTTAATATTGTGATTATCTGCATATTCTCTTTTCCTTCTATCGTGTTCTTGTTGTTTTTTAATATCATATTCGGTTTGACATCTAGTACTCCCATCATGAAATTCACCTTGATATTCAATAAGTAAATTGTATTTAGGCAAATAAAAATCATATCTCAATTGCCCTCCATTTATTCCTATTAAATTGTCAAATCTCATTTGCGTTATAAAATCTTTATTCTTTATTAGATTAAGTCGATTTGATAGGTAATCACTTATGTATGTCTCTCCTTTAGAACTATAACAATCTAAGCATTTACACCCTGTTTTATTAGCAGTCATTGAGTGTATACTTCTAAAAAATTCATCTCCACATTCTTCACATATATGTAAAAATACATCATGAGTACCTTTTGAGATCTCGAATGGAGATAATTTATTTTTGGGTGACCAATATTTCACCAATTCTGGGTATAAAGTCCCATAACTATCAATTACATGAACTTTTCTATTTCCTGTTCCTTTATGTGAGCAGAAAGGGCATCTTTGTCCATGTTTAAATTGTTTACATCCTGTTTTATAAGAACCATAATAATTAGTTTTAGTACATTTAATCCAAACTCTCCAGTCTTCTCCGTTTTTAGTCCAAGATTTACGACTACTATATATCAAATAAGGATTAACTGTATTTTTCTCCCAATCCCAATATTTATTGAGTGGTTCTTTAAGTTCTTGTTGAATATAATAAGCAAAACTATTCTCATATTTATTACAACATTTACCACATTTTTGTCCTTTATTTATGAAATTATAATATATAACATCAAATTCAGCACCACAATATGGACACATAACTCTAATGTACATACGCTTGTCTATGAATATATTCTTATCTAAAGTGTAATCACCTTTCTCGTATGTCCATATATAACCATACCCTCTTTTTTCTACCTTTTGTTTATGTTTTTCATCTATTCTCATAATATAATCCTCCAAGTTTATTAATTATCTATTCCATTCTGTTATTAAATCATTTAATTTATCATTTCTCATGAACACCCAAAAAGTACGTTTATTAGTGGGGTTTAATCCACATACATAATATCTTTCACCATGTTCAATTAAATATTTTTTCTGATTTGCATCATAACAAATATAAACTGGACTTTTCATATATAATCCTCCTTTCTTAAAAATTTATATAATAAAAAATACCATCCTAAGACAGTATTAATTAACTAAAAGAATAATTTATTATCAACTACATATTTACTCTTATCTAAAGTAAAGTTTAATTTTTTACAATCACCTTGAAAAACAAAAGCCTTTTTATCTCCCATATTATGTTCGCACACATATGAAAATCCACTCAATAAAAGTTCCTTTTTATCTTCCTCACTGAATACATAAATAAATTTTTTCATTTAATCACCTCTTAATTTTGAGCCTGACCAACATTTCCACTTTTATCAGGATCATCTGCAACAGTAGTTCTACCCACATCAGAACTACTCGCTGTATGCGATGTCATTAATGCTGGCATCAACTCGTCGAAATTCATAATTTCTTCCATTTTTAATATGTTATATGCCTCCCAAGGTTCATATCCCATATAAGCAAATAATTGCATTCGACTGTTCCATGTTGTAATATTATTTACAGCCATTTTTATTTTTGAATCCTTATCCATTATTGTACTATCAACAAATACCACTTCAAAATTCTTCAATGAATTATTCTTTTTAAAATCAAAGTTTAACCACATCTTAAATTTCTGCAATAAATTAAATGCTAATAAGCTGTCAACATTAGCACCATAAATTATTGCCTGATTATTTGATTTAGTTCCTGAAAATATATCATCATTTATTGCCGCATTATCAAATATAGATCTTTCTATCTTATTCACATAATCTAAATTCTTTTGCTTATTGTCTCCTAATGTAAGAGGATTAATTTTATAAGGAGTACTTAATGCTGCAACTCCTTCAGGACAAATACTTTTTAACGCTTGATGATACTCAAATGCTGTCTCTGCATCTACAGAAATTTCACCATCTTCACCCGTTGGTATTGTCTGATGTAATACCTTAAAGTTATTAGCAACAGCGGATGTTTCTTCTAAATTTTTCATATCTTCTAGTAAAGATAATTCTCTTAATAACGAAGTATAATAAGGAACACCTTTTGTTTCTAAATACTCAATAGAAAATGCTACCCCATCTTCCAAAGGTATTTTATAATATCCATCTTTAAAGTTCTTATCCTTTTTCAATTGGTTATTTTTATATTTTTTATATAATTTTTGAATTCCATCAGGATAATAATTTAATGTATCTTCCTTTATTGATGTCAAATCAACTGCATATCTTTGTAATCCACTTGTAGCACCAACTATTTTACAAATAGAGTTAGGCATTTCAACAATAGTTATTCCATCATCAGATTGAACTTTATAAATATACATTTCACCTTTTCTGATAGTCTTTTCGCTTAACCATCTGCAATGAAATTTTATATTATATTTCTTTACTTCTAGCACCGCTTTCCTATATGCAGTTTCAAATTTATCTTTAGTCTTATATTTACTCATATCAGTAGGTATAAGAAAATAATCATATGTAAGCATATTACTTTTGTAAAGAGTTATCTCTTTTAATACACCATTTATCATTCTCATGTATTCTGCTGTATCTTGTAAATGTTTAGCATTTTTAAGAGGGTTATCTAAGTAATTTTGTATTTGAGATGTTGTGCTTTTTCTATTTTTATAAAAAGCATTATATAATTCATCTATTGCATCAATTGCGGTTGAGTTTACTCTTTTGGCAAATTGCAATGAATTTTCTTTTTTTAATTCTTCAACACTCTTTTCTTCCATTTAATCACCTCCATTTTATTAATTATATAGTTTTATGTAAAGAATATGAAAGACGATTTCTTCTTTCTTTTTTTCTTATAGTTTTCTTGCTCTATTAATTCAGCCAAATAATTAGCATAAGCCAAACTAGAAAATCTATCTTTACGCTTAGAACCATTTTTTATTGCTATATTACCACTAGGTCTATTTTCATATTCTAAATTTAAAGTTTCAAATATAAATTGGCTTGTTTGAACAAATGGAAGAAGTATGTTCGCATGATATTCTCCATCTGTATGAAACTTCTTATCGCCCTTTAATTCACTTTCTTTTACGTTTTCATCTATTAATAATCTTATTTTTTTACTTAATAATGCATTTTTTAAATAAACTATAGTATTGTTATTGTCTTTTTCATAAGCCTTCATTACAAAAATACAATTGTTACCTTCTTTTAGAGGTTCAAATTCCGTATTTACATTTGAACTATATACTCCAAAAGCATCATAATGTTCATCTATTGTAGCATCGTATGAAGATTTTTGCATTTCATCTATTAAAGCCACACCATTACCGTTACCGTCTATAATCAGCTTATCACATTCAAATTCAGTATATAATCTTTTAATTCTAGTCGCTTGATCTTCAGTTTTAACACCATTCCAAGCCTCTATATAAACTACCTCACGCTTGTAAGAGTCTCCATTAGGCAATAACCTCATAAGTGTAAATACTGAGTTATCGTTTTTATTTGAACTCATTCTAGCAAAGTCTACACCTATAATCCTTATCTCTCCATCTTTTCTAGGCATCTGTTTCATTTTCTTCTTTTTTAAGTCTGGAGATCTATACTCATCATCTGTAAGAGGATAATATGCTTTTGTTAATACCCTACAATCATTTAATTCTGAGGACTTATAAAAACTATTTTCGTTTTCTCCCCAGAATAAAGCATTATATTCCATATCAAACGAAAACTCACCTAATGCTATTCTATCTTCATCTATTTTTTCCTGTGTTATCAATCCATGATCCAAAGAACATTCATAACTTATATCTATTGATGTTGCTGGCTTCCCTTCAATCATCATATTTGTAATATCTTTGAACTTTTCCCACGACCAATGGGATTTTAGCCCGATTGTTATTAACGTAAGGCTTTTTATCCTTACCTCTGGAGGTTTCCCTCATTTTCATCGGTATGTCAATTCATACCCAGCCTAGCATATATTTTCACGCTTTAATATGGTGCGTGTCGAACACTCTTGGTACTATTATATTCTGCGAACATTAGTTATCTGTTAACAGTTTCAAGTACTATGCGTTACAATACTATTAATTTTTTACTTTAATAGTTATCTCGGTATTAACTTATCTATAAAATCATTAATTATATTATTTATATTATCATTTTATTAATTTTATAGATTTAGTCTTTCTTACCATATACTTCACAGTATATATGACCGATTTTGCTCGATTCTTCATCATAGCTATCCATATTCACTATGATATGCGCAGTTTGTTTACGCACTAGATAGATATAGCTCTTTATTGCTTTCTTTTGGATAATTAGCATATTCATTTTTAAAATAAAATGGTGGAGTTCTTCTATTTGTTAAAAATGGTTTTAAAACCTGATCTAGTATAAGTTTGTCAACCATTCTAAACTCATCAATTAGTAATACATTACAACGAATTCCTCTCGCTCCCTGATTAGATGCAATCGAAGTTATCTTACTTCCATTTCTAAACATACAAGCAGTATTATTATGATAGGTTCGTATGCCTTTAGGTTCAATTTCTGCTGACAAAGTTGGGGAATTATTCATAAGTTCTGCGATTTTATCAGTTATCACTGCGTCTGCTTGAGATTTTTGACCAGAAGCAATTACTATTTTTATTCCAGGATACAAAATTGCAACAGAAACACAGTAAATTGCGGTAAGATAGCTCTTACCTAATCCCCTGCAAGCAATCCAGCAAAACCAATTCGATTTATGCATCATGTGAATTATTATCTTTTGAAATGTAAATAATTTTACACCTAAATATTGTTCTACAAATATTTCTATATTCTTTCGGTAGAATTCACCCCAAATTTTACCGCCTTCAATTAAATTTTCCTTTTGATTACTTTTTATATTTTTTCTAGGTTTCGACGGTATCTTGTTACTCATTCATATCACCTACGTCTTTATTCTTCAATCCTAAAACACGTTTAAAAGGCGATACGAAGTATTTATCCATTATTTTTTCTATTTTATTAACATCATCAAATTCGTTTGAAGTCATTGGTATTGGTTCTTCGTATTCAATTAATTTCAATATATTTCCTAACGTCATTTCATCTTCATCATCTGTAGATTGTTTTGGTAAGACATTTAAATCTTCCATAGTTCTTCTTATTTGAGTCGATATTTTATCATAGCCATTTTTATCGCCAGTAATTCTACATTTTTCTTTCATTAAATCTAATTCAGCAAGTTGTTTTAATATTTCTTGTTCTTGCAATCTTTTACTAGGATAATGTTCTGAATATATTTTATATTTTCTTTCTAATTTACGATACTCAGATGCAGTATAACCTTCACCATACTTATCAATCAACTCTTCTGAAATTATTCCATCTTCTAATTTAATATCATTATTCTCATTTGGTATTGATGTATTATTAAGACTAGTCTTATCTCTTCTATCTTTAGTCCCATTCACCTGTCTAAAATAATCCCCTATAAAATTAATCCCATCCTTAACAACACATGAGTTATATAATTCTTCATCAAAATATTCATCTAAATTCATAAGTAAATGGCGAAAAGCATTTGTTGAATTTCCATTATAAATAGTTAACAATCTTTCATATCTACTTTGAACACACTCTTTACATATATTAAGTCGTCCAGTATAAGCATTTAATTCACTAGCACTTTTATAAAAATCTCGAGTTATTAAACGGTTACGACCACAACAGGCACATTTAATCTTTTCTATCGTTTTTTTAGACATTGAATCACCTCTTATTTTATTAATTCTCCATTTAAAATTTTGTTTATATTATCAAATTCCCAGTATGGTATTCTTATTAATTTCCACCCATGTTCTTTTGCATATTTATCTTTAATTTCATCGCATTTTTTTAAATATTCAAACTCATCATAATTATCATGAATTCCATTTGGATATTTAAAATGCTGTCCTCCATCATATTCTATCCATATTTTTAAGTCAGGTAATATAAAATCTGGTCTCAACTTGTTAAACTTTGGAGATAATAAGTCTTTAAAATAAGGTTTATCACAACAATGTTTTATATTGTTTGCATTTAAAAACAGCATTATTTCCTTTTCTCCTTTAGACATAGAACACTCTTTACACAATAATTTTGTATTAAATGCATTTTGAGGAGAATTATCATAAGATTCGCCACATTTCCCACATATAAATTTATATTTTTTAGTACTATTAGGGGCTACTTCATATGGAGATTTCTTATTTTTAGAACTCCAATATTTGGCTTTTTCAGGACATAATGCACCAAAACTATCTTTGGGATGTAATGACTTTCCTTTATGAGAACATTGAGGGCATCTATCTCCTCTTGTAAAATTAACACATGCTGTTTTATAATCATCATGATAATCCTTGTTTTGACATATTATCCATATCTTTTTACTACTCTTTGGTGATATTTTCCAAGGATTTAATGTATTTTTATCACTCCAATATTTTTCTAAGAAATTAGGATCAGTATTATCAATGTGATATTGAGCAAATGAATCTTTAGGATGTACTTTATGCTTGCTACAATAGGGACATATCTTTTTGTTTACTACAAATCTGTTTGGGTTAGTTTTATAAACATTATGATATTTAACCATAGTGCATTTAATCCATATCTTTTTACCTGAATTTTTATATATCAAATAAGGATTAACAGTATTCTTTTCCCAATCCCAATACTTATTAAGTGGTTCGCCTAATTCAACCTGTATATGATATGCAAATGAATTTTCATATTTATTACAACAATGAGTACAATTTGAACCTTTATTGAACAAATACAAATCTATATCATATTCAATATTACAATAAGGACATTTAATTCTCACATATTTACATTTTAAATTTAAAATATGTTTATCTAAGGTATACTCATATCTTTCATAAGTATAAATATAGATATACCCTCTTTCTTCAACTTTTTTTGAATGATTTTCATTATAATACAATTTATTACCTCCAAAGATTTCTATAAAATAAAAATGATCTACTGATTAGCAGACCATTCATTTAACAATTTACTTAGTTCTTCATTTTTAATATAAACCCAAAATCTATTGTTATTATTTGGGTTATTTGCACATAATTCATATCGCACCCCATGTTTAGTTAAATAATTTCTCAAATTTAAACTATAGCAACAATATAATTTATTCATATAACCTCCATATTTTATCAATAAAAAATACCTACCAAAGCAGGGGATACTCTGGTAGGTCATAATGAGGAGGAGATTGTTTAATTCCCAAGTAATCTCTCGAGAATTAAAAAAATCATAGGAAAATTCCTACAATCGATTAACTCTCGAATTATCTCCACCTGTTTAAAGCGATTTTAAATTTTCAACAACAATTTATCAAAAACATAATTAAAATACCTCTGTGTAGCTCCTATCAGCTCACAGCACTATATCTGATTGATAATACATTCTCTATTCATCAATTTTATAATCCTAAATGTATATTTTTCTCTACACAATAATTCCCCTAGAATATTTAACCACTCCAATTACTCGCAAAAATACCCTCATGAATTATTAAAATTATTCAACTTCTATTTCATAACATGCAACAGTATAATCATTATGCCACTTGCCATTTTTATCTTTATAATTATTCTCACTAAATTCAGCTTTAATAGTAACAACATTCATAACATTAGATTCAATGATCGAAAATAATTCACTATTAAAACAGCAAACTTTTATTTTCTTATGAGTAAATTCCTTTTCATTAGCCATTACAAATTTAATAATTTTATTACTTTTATATGTAATATCTATAATTCTACCTTCATAAATTAATTCATTCTTAATATAAATCACCTCATTAACATGACAATTATCAAAAATAATATAAAAATAAGAATATAATGAACTAGGTCTATTTTAGACCTACCCCCTAGCCTAAATCGGACTACCCCTTAGTCGGATTCGGACTTACCCTAGGTCTATATCTGTCCACTATTAATACTTATATAACAATACTTATATATAATATTTATAATAAAATACATAAAATACACCAACGAATACAATCGTTAGTGTATTTTAAAATCATTTTTTATTCATTTATTAGTTCTTCATCATCTAGTAATTCTTCTGCTATTAATTCTGACTCAAAATCTTCATCCATCATTTCCTCAAATTTATTTATCACTTCTTTTTGTACTTCTTCTACATCTTCTACCACATATCTCACATAATAACAGTTGTTCATCCATTCTTCACCTTGCTTTTTATACCTAACTATAAATCTCTTTTTCTCTAGCCATTTTATACTTTTCTTTATAGTAGTTAATCCTAAACAAGTCTCATTTGAAATTGTAGACAATGAAGGGAACGCATATTGATAGTCCCTATTATATCTAAAACATAAATAACAATATACCTTAAAGTCACTAGCATTAGGTATATATCTGAACATTGTATTTGCTATTTGCGTAAAATTAGCGTCTAATACATATAATGGCTTTAATTTATATTTATTTTTTATTTTACATCTCTTTGCATTACTCATTTAATTTACCTCCATATTTTAATTTGTAGGTTTTGTTACTTTCCATTGAGTTAATAACTTATTTAATTCATCACATCTAACATAAACCCAGCAAGTCTTATCCGTCTTTATATCCTTGCACACCATGTCGTAAATCAATCCATTGTCATATAAGAATTTCTTTAATTTTGGTGAATAACACTTAAATATTTTATATTCCTTCATATATCCACTCCTATTTTATTAATTTTATACCTTTATTACATAACTAGATTCTACTCCAAACTTGTCTTTATCTAATATTAATAAAGTTTGACTAGGTTTAGAGAATAGTTTTTTATTACTTGCATATTCATCACTACCCATCAATGATCCATTTACAAATATCTCACAATTAGCATTTGTAAAGAATCTAGGATTGTGTATATGACCAAATACTATTATGTCTGCATTGACATTAGTTGAATTTTCTAATTGTTCAACACATTTATTATCTGTTGCTATCTTATCGCCATGACACGCAATTATATTTTTTCCTTTGATATCAACAATTGCAATTTCATCATGATTAATAGTATTATCTAATACAACAAAATTTGATATATCCTTGGTTCTTAATTTTATAAACTCTTTTATTATTTGAGTATAATTATCTTTATTTAAGTTATCGTCTTTATTGGAATAAACTCTAGAATGGTTATCTGAAACCATAGATAACGTTACATAAGGAAGGTGCTTACTTAATTTATATAAAACTTCCGAAATAAGTTCTGATACTTCTATAATCTGTACAACTAAATTCTCAGCATTTTGTAATCTAACTGTTGAATGTATCTCTCCAGAAATCCAATCTCCTAGTCCTATAACATTGCAAGTATCAATGTTATGTAATAAACATTTTTCTATTGTATCATCAATTACTTTATTTAATCTTTCCTTACATATTTCAGGATTATATTTATTAACTGAGTTGTCACATACCATGAAATAATGCAAATCTCCAAGCAATAATACTGCATCTTTTCCATTAGATTCATGATTAATGTAACTATGATTTACCATAGGTTTTTTATTAGATAAATCATATATATCGTCTTTTAGTAAATCAACTATATTCTCAATTCTAGCTAAATTTCGTATATCTTTATTTACTAAAGTTCTCATATCCTGTAATTTAACTTTTTCCTTTTTTATCTCTAGTAACTTTTCATTTAATAGATCTGATTCATCTTGAGAAACTATTTCATTTTGAAATGTATCATAAGCTAGTTTCATACCATAACTTAACTTTCTGAGATGGTCTTGTGAATAATCTAATTCATACTTTTCAATTAAATCATCCCAATCATAATCATTTAATTTTTGCAATTTATTGATACAATCTCTAATTAATCCCCTATTGTCTCTCTCCTCCAAAATATCACCTACAGTTCTTCTGAATTTTCTATTGATATATTTAATCCTTTTTCACCTATAAATTGTTCTAACACACCTTTAACTGCGTCAGATGACATATCATTGCTTGTAGCTATAGATATTTTTAAATTTTCTTTTCCATCTATCTTATCAAACACTTCTTGTAACGGTCTTTCAAATTGTATTTCATCTTTATTATTCTTTTCGTAAATTACTACTCCATTATCTTCTCTTGTAATATCACAATTTTTTAATGACAATTTAAATTGTTCTTTCATTATTCAATCTCCCCTTTATATTTGAACATAATAAAACCACCTCATTTAAGGTGGTGCAATAAAATTACCTTTTTATATATAATTCTGCTATATCAATGGCTCGTCAGCTACACCTATTAGGTCATTGATATAGGCTTACGAATAATGGTCTATGCTCAATGAGTCACAGCCTGTATATTTTAACCTCACACTTATTTAACATATTCTCAAAGAAAACATAGCCTTAGCGAGTCCATTATCTTATTTATTTTATTAATTTTACAGTTCTATTCAATTATTTCTTCATGTTCTTTTTCAAATGACTTCTTAGCAGATAAAACTATTTTTATTTTCTCTGGTGTTGACCAAGGCACTTCTTCTTCACCTAATTTACTAACCCCTGTTCTTGGTGCCATTCTCTTCTTAGCTATTTTTATACAACCACAATTTACAGATTCCCCAACTTCTAATTGCTCCCCTAATGCAACTATAGTTTCTTCAAATATAGATAATAATTCATTAGACTCCTTTAAAGTTAGTTCAAATTCATGGTTTCCTGCTTTCTCTTTAAATGTTTTTAATACAGTTTGTTTATTCATAATACAATCTCTCCCTTTTTCATTAATATTTTAGGGTTAAATGTGTATATTTTTTAATTCTTTAACCCCTTACAAATATAACCTATACTTCTAGGGAAAAATATACCTATATTTTGTCCAATTGTATTAGTAAATTATAATTGTATTATTAATTTTAGCAAATTGTATTATGATACAATTTATTTTTGTTGACATTGTTTACATTGAGATTGCAATCTGTTGCCTTTTTTAGAAAATTGTTGTACAAGTTTTATATCTCCACATTTTGAACATGTTTTATATTCTCCTTTACAGATATTTAAATAATACCAATCACTATAATTTTCCTCATATTTATTTATTATTTTATTAACAATAGCATTTAAATGTCGTTTTACTACAGGTTGAGTTATATTTAATTCATTAGCAATTTTCTCTTGCGTCATACCTCTTGAATACATATTTAGCACTTCTCTTTGTGTGTCTGTAAATTTACATTCACTTATTAATTTACTTAAATCAAATAATATACAGTTTAAATCATCTTGAAAATCAACTATTTCCATACTTCTATGTACTCTTAACAATTCTAAAACATGACTTTTATCAAACATGTCCAATTCTTCATATGATTTATAACCTGAATCCTTTAGAGGCTGTTTCCATACAATAGGTTGTTCTAATAATTCTTTTGTCTTAATCATATCTTTCTTTACTTCACCTATTGCATTAACTAAAAATCCCCACAATTTATATTCATTTAAATACCTAGTTACTCCTTTTGTTTTTAATGTTTCAATAAGTTTCTTCTTTTCCTCATCAGATTTAATTATTTTACTAAGATAATCTAAATAATTTTGATAATCTTGTAATGGAGGATATTTCTTTAAATCCTTTTTGTTTATACTAGGTTTTGGATCTAATTTATAATTACCATTTGGTATCAATATTTTAAACTCATTATTCTTATCTAAAGATATATTATCTCCAAATCTATCTATGGCTCGTTTCTCTTTTGCTAATGCAGCCTTAAAATCTTCTTCTTTCTTATATATCTTATATCGTTCTTTAGTTTCATCATTATCCATAGCTAATAAATACGTCCCCATACTTTCTAATGTAGTAGCTATATTAGTTTCACTCCATAGGAAATCAGTTTTATTTAAATCTGTTTTACAAATACCTGTATCCCATACTTCCTTCCAAAATGAATCATTAGAGAATTCATACTCCCCTTCTTTCTGAATATTTAATACTTTATGTACTAACTTAATTCTTTCGTCTAAATCCTCTATTGAATAATTAACTTTCCCTTTATAACTCCATATATCTTTTCCATCGTATTTTCCTTTAAATGTTGGTCTTGCTATTGCCATATAAATATTCCTCCTTATTAATTTTCTACTTTATTTTCCTCTAATATTCTTTCAACTATTCTTATTTGTCCTTTTGGTGTAACTTTAGTAGTCTTCGTTTCCTTGATTCCATATGGAGTTTTTATTGTTCCAACTTGAACCACAAAATAATTTTGATTCATTGCTCTTTGTGTAGGTTCTGTGCTGTTTTTACAAATATATCCCCACTCTCTTAACCTTGCATATAATCTCCTTTCTCCTATGGTTACACCTTCATCAGATACAATCTTGGCAAGTTCTCTAACTAAAATATTATCTCCTGATTTAATTACTCTATTAGCAAATGTAACCTTTGGTTTGTCCTCTTCTATCTTATCTACCAATGGTTTTGTTTCTATTTCAACTAATCTTTTACTAGCCAAAATACCTTCTTGTCCACCATTGTAAATTGCCAATATACACTTTTCTTTTTCAGTTATTTGCAGTCTTTGTTCTTCTATCCTATCCTCAAGTGCTTCTATGTACTGTTGTGTTTTATATCTAACTAAGGCACTTTCTTTATTAAGCATTTGCATTATTCCAGCTTTATTCATTTTGTAACATGGTCTTTCTTGGTTATTTTTATCTATATATGAGCTGGGTACAAAATTGTTCTCGGCTTTTATATCTGCCTTTTTTAAATATTCAATTTCATTTCTAATATCTCTCATAAATGTTTTGTGTTCTTTCTTAATTTTATTTCCTTCTTCTTTTCTAAATCCATTTATTAATTCAACCACCTCTAAACTAGTCATTGCAACATCATTATTTAACATTAATTCTCCCATAAATACCCCCATTAATTCATTGTTCTTTCATCTAATTTATCTAACATGAATTCTAATTTCATGATTTTCTTTAATATCATTCTTCTCTCTTGAACATCTGTTGTTTTATTTAATTCCTTTTCTAATTTATTTATATTATCTAATAATGTAACTCTATTATACATTTTATCCCCCTGTTTTATTAATTTTATATTCATTCAATACTTAGTAGTTATTATTCATGCATCTTAAACTACAATTCGTCATTGTATACCTCTCTCGTTCCGTATAAGCCTCGTAGAGAGGTTTCAGTTCCTTTATAAAGTAATTAATCCTTTTCGATATTTTTATTCTCAAATTAGCTTTAAATCGTTCTGTCACAAATCAATATTATAATAGTCTATTAATTCTTTAACTTTACTTAACTCCTGTATAATATTTTCATATGCTATATATTCTTTTGTATTATAAATATCATCTACTTCATCAACTAATTTATTTAAATATTCAGTTCCATTATCTAATCTTTGCAATAAGTGATTATAATAATTTCTTAAACTATTTATAAATTTACTCTTCTCTTTCATTTATCCATCCTTTATTTTATTAATTTTATATTTATTCATAAGCCTAACTGGCGTTTGAAGTTTACCCTAATTAATTATTGAAAAATTTAAATTATAATAATTGTTCATGGAAGTAGATTTATCTACTGACATGAAAGTGAATAAATGAGTCGACTTTTACTCATTTGTGAACTTTATACACCGTAGGCCAAGTGTCATTAAACATATATTTTTCTACTTTTGGTATAATAAAAAGTAGAAAACTCACCCTGAACCCATTGCAATTACTTGTGTTCAGATTTATTTCCTTAAAGATATATGTATATAGTATTAAATGAAATTACATATCATAATCTATCCATTGAGTTAATAATCTTCTCATTCTACTTGACGGTAAGTATATATTAATTGGCTTATTATCTCGCAATTGACTTCTGAATATCCATTGCAATAGCTTATCTAATGCATAATAATCTTCATTGATTTCAATATTATTATATTTAAACAATCTTTTTTGCATGGGATTTAAATAAAAATTACAACAATAAGCCAAATTCTTTTTATTTTTATATTTATTTGTTGCTCTTATATTGCATTCTACGAATCCTTTTGTATATCCTTTGCCTTTTATTAATGATTTAAAGTCTTTGAAAACACTCCACATATTATCATCGGACTTACCATTAATAATACATTTGAAATAATTATATAAATTTCTTTTTAGTAATTCTATTGATTCCTTTTGTTCTACTTTTCCTGCTTTAGCATTTAAGTAATATGTCTTAGAGAAGTCTGTTATTTTTCTTTCAACATCATTAAGTTTTCCATCATAAATATTTATTAATTCTTTGTACTTACTTCTATCAGGATCACAATAATTAATTAATTCATATTTCATAGTTTCCCTTGTACCTACACCTGTTGAACCACATTTCCTAACTGATTTTATTTCGTATTTAATATTATGCATATCTAAATAATAAGTCTGTATTTGTCCTTTGTGCATGTAAGTCATTATATATATTTCCTCAAAATACTTGAATATTTCAATTGGGAATATCCAGTAGCATACTTTATCTGTAATTAAATACATATCACCAAATGTACAATTATTTTTTAATTCTGAGAATGCTCCAAACTTATCATCATAGTTTTCATCATGCCATGTTATTTTTTTAGTTTTATCATCTACAGTTATTACATTTAATTCCATAAGATAATTTAAATCACTTTTACTAACTTTCATTTCTTCTAATATATTCATTGTTTCGTCTAATATTAGTGTGTATTTATTTTTTATTAATGCTTCAATTGTATCCTTGTTTATGTTTTGGAATAATGAATGTGTTGATGCTATGTTGTCTCCATCTGATAATAATTCGTTAAAATGTCTTAATTTACTCCCTTTACCTAGTTTTTCATTAGGTTCATAGAAATATCTGTTACTGCATTCATTTTTAATGCGTTGTATTTCATCTAAAAATGGTGTGATATATATGTATTTTTTACTTGTGTTCTTCCTCATCATTTGTATTGCATAACTTGATTTGCCTGCCCCACACCTAGAATCTACTATTGTTATATTTATAAAACATACCCCCTTTGTATTTTTCAGAATCAATTAAATAATTAACTCTTAACTATAATATAATAGCATTTCTATTTATTGTCAACCAATTTTATTAATTTTATATTTATATCAATCTGTTATTTCTACTTTATATTCATACATTGCATTATAAAGCTTTTTAGGTATCTGATTTTTATATTTATCTGCGACATCTTTAATTGCCTTTTCTTTAAATTTTTTATAAGAATCAAATGCATCAAATAATGTATTATGTGATTCAATTTTATAGTATTCATTATTGAACAAACTGCAATCTATAATGTATTTGTCATTTTGATATGTAATTCCTGGTGGATACCCTTCTTTAGATTTATTGCGTCGGACAAATAATAAGTTTATAGATTGAGACACAAAACAACAAGTATCAGGTGAATATATTTTATTATCTTTATATAATATATCTTTATCTAATTCCATTATTTCTCCTGGTATTTCGTAATAATTCTCTTCATACCATTTAGCAAAGTTCTGAAAGTTTAGCCATTCTACACATACTGTACAACCTTTATAGGCTGGTTGCCTTTCTTGATATTTATCACTATAACATCTTTGCAACATAGATGTCCATGTGACATATATTCTATTATGCTTAGAACCATAGCCTCTTGTATTATATTTTCCACACCCAATATATCCATTATTATAAACTGATTTATGATAAGGATCTTTTATTGTACCCATCTTAAAATTTATATATTTAGTATTTGTTACATATCCACTTTCAAATTGAACTGTTATATCATTTGCATTGTTGTATTTTATAATTTTCATTTTACAACCTTGATTATTGTAATCTTGCTCGCCCCTTCTATCTTTTAATGTTCTCATCTCATACCCCCTTATATAATTAAATATTAATAATTAATATGCATATTGTCAAGTAATTTTATTAATTTTATACTTATAAAATGTGAATTTAAGTGCAAAATATTGATAATTTCATTATTTTTGGTTTAAAATAGTTCATTTTTCGCTAAAAATATCTTATAATGTAAAAAGAACCCCAAGAATTTGCCGTTCTGTTGGGGTTCACACTCATGGTATTTCTCTGAGAAACAAACACATTAAATTTTAGAGAAAACAAATGTATTGAACTTCTTCGAGAAACAAATATATTCAATTAATATTATTATACTAAAGATATTTAATATATTCAATATTAAATATGAAAAATAATTAAAATACATTTGTTTTCTCGAAGAAATATGAAAATTATATTATTAAGGAGACAACAAATGAAAATTGAGAATTTAAAAGAAGGTATGATATTAAAAAATTATAAAGAATTATGTGGGGTGTTATGCATTCAACAAAAGAAGTCTGGAAGTCGTCAATATGTTATACAATTTAAAGAATTAGATAGACATTGTATATATCATAAAGAAGGACATAAGATAATAATAGATAAGATATTTAAGGAGGTTAAAAGCAAAGTGGATAATAGAAGTAAAGGGAATAATACAAAATATGCTGATGACATAGAATATTTAATTTTGACTTTACTAAATAAATTTAAAATTTCAAAACATGAAAAAGTAGGTTTTAGTAAAAATTTTTTATATAGTCACTGTGGTTTAAGTAACGATAATTACAAATTAGTAAAGAGCAATACGCTGAAATTTAGTCAGATGATAGACATGCCAGTACAAACCATCAATGAATGCTTTGATTATACCAACAATAGAATGTTAAAAACATTACAAAGTACATTAAATAAAATGAAAAAGCAATCATTGATAACATGGGGTAACGGATATAATATGGTTATGTTTGATGAAAATAATGAACAATATTTAAAAGTTGCATCTATTGAAGATGAAAAATATATATTATCTGTTGAGCGAGAAATAATGCTTAAAATGGGCGCTGCAAATAAAAGACTAATATTTACAGGAGGACAGTGGGATAGTTTTAAATCTAAAACAAATGCAGAATTAAAGAAAATATATCCTGATTTACATTATTACTATGATAATATAAGTTTCAACTATAACAATGAAGATATAAAAAGAATGTTGGAAAAATATGAAAACATGAAAAAAGCAGAAGTTAAAGTAATTGTAAATGATAAGTTTAGCAAATCATTGGATGGGACAATTAAAAGAAGACATGAAAAAGCAAAAAATAGTGAGTCTGACAGTATTTTAGATAATTATAAAAAAAGTGAAGATTATCCTAAAGAACAAAAGAAAATTAAAGATGTTATTATAAAAAATGATAGTAAAAGAATTAGATTAGAAAAAGATTATGATGAAGTAAAGGTAAAATCTTTACAAAAATCATTCTTTGAAAGATATAGTAATGAGACTTGTGAGCAACTTGTTTTCAATGATTATGATATAGCAGATATACCATTTTAATTATACCCACAATAGATTGAGAAATATTCAAAAAAAAGAACCACTTTAAATTTCACTATATACTACATATAAGTTATATATAGTAACTTTTAAAGTGGTTCTTTTTTTGCTATTTTACATTCTTATAAGCTATATTTAAACAAATACACAAAAACTAATAGAACAAAATTCGTATGCAACTTAAAGGTCTAATATATTTCAAATACCATATTTGTATCTTGCCTTTAAGTGAAGAAGAATGCGTTAGTAATCACACTTTTGCTATAGTAAGTTTAAATATGGTTGTAACTTGTGTGATTTAAGAGTTTATATGTTTAAATTTAATGTTTATGACAATAATATCTCTTATGGAGGTGTTTTATGATAGGAACTCTTATTAGAAATTTTGATATAGTTAAAAAATCTTTTGTAGATGCTTTCAATAGTGATGGTACTAATACTCCTATAAACGATTATTACTATGAAAAAGGTAATATAAGTTTAAAATTGTTTATACCTAAGAGCGATTATTTTGAAATGAAATGCTTTGAAGACTTATCAAAAGTGTACGGATGTGGTTTAAAGAAGATATTAACCGATTTAATGATACCTAATGCTACAGGTGAAACAACTCAATTAGATATAGCTTTTATAAATAGATCAGGAATATATGTTGTTGAAGCAAAGAATTATAATTGTATAGTTGAGTATAATGATGATAAAACATGGTTAAGAAGAGAATTTAATGGGAGCGTAAGTAAGTTTCAAAGTCCTATTAAACAAAATGAGAATCATATTAATAATTTAAGGAAAATATTAAGTGAGTATGATGAAAGTTATTTTAATTCAATAATTACATTTGCTGACAAATGTGTGATTAGATATGATGCTCAATATGAAAAATATAACGCTAAAGTATTGAATTTAAAAGATTTAAAAAAATACAGTTAAAGATATGACTAAAGCAAAAGAAACTGTGTTTAGCGATGATGAAATTTACGACATATATCATAGATTATCTGAATATACTAAGGTTGGTGCGTTAGCAAAGAATAAACATATTGATTATGTGAATAGAATTAAACATAAAAAGGAGAGGTTATTTCCTCTCCTTAATTTATACTATTCTTTTTTCATAGTTGAAGTAGCACTCATAATACCATTATATATTTTAGGATTTATTTGTTGTTTTTCTTCTTCCTGTTTATTTTCGTTATGAACCTCATTATCCGTAGTAGAAGTCTTTATATTGTCAACACTAGAAACATTCCCATTTATAGTGACATTTATGTTGCTAAAATCAATTTTTCTTAATATATCCCACTCATGTAATATATATTGAATGGCTTCATTCCTACTATCTATATTGTTATCATCCTGATATTTTGCAATAATATCCCAAAATTTAGACTCAAGATTTACTGTACTTGATTTCTTAGCCATGACATATTACCTCTAAAATCTTATTTTAGCGTACTCGTAAAGTCCTTTAGCAGTAGCAGTTTGTGCATCGGGAAGTTTTATAAAATTATCTCCAGGATGCAAGTGTAATGAAGTCCCTCCTGCTAGGTATAAATCCATTTCGTCTTTATTAGGCCAATGTTCCTCTATCATTTGATCTAACCCTTCTGAAGCAAGTTCATATGCCTCTTTCTTCCAATCATCATAATCATCTGAAGAATCTATTTCACTCAATGATTTGTCAACATTCTCGTCTTGTATTTTATCTCTTACCATTTTTAATATTGTACTATTACCATATTCAACTGTATTAGATAGTTTATCATTGAAATTAAATCCTTTATCGAAGTAAGATAACTCCATAGTTCTAAATCCTATATTAATTAATCCTACAGGTTTATATTCATTAACTTCACCTTTTATGGCGTGTAATAATGCTGCATCTGCTTCTCTGAATATATCTACATCTTCTATAAATACTTCTTTAGTTGTTCCTGTAAGTTTATTTTTAACTGTCATAGTTTTTCCTTTATAAGTATTTATAACTTCTTTTAATACAGTTTCAGTATAGTTTTTATAAGGTACACCAAATACTATTTTAACTTTATCTTTAATTGCAACTTGTTCTAATGCTGCTGCTAATAATACTTCTACAGTTTTAGAAATTTTACTATCTTTTGAGTTTCTTATTGGTGCGTAAGACTCTTTTTCTGCTAACAATCCTACAAAGTATTGCCTTTTATTGTATTCAATAAATATTGGATCTGGGTAAGATTTGTGTTCAACTTTATTTTCTCTTCCATCTCCTATTACGGATTTAAACATTACTTCTTTAACTTCTTTACCTATCATGGTAAAAAGCTTTACATAACCTCTTCCGCAGTCAAAACCAATTAATTGTGTATCGCTCATAATTAATCCCTCTTTCATATTATTCATAAAATATTTTACATTTAAAGTATATGTAAATTGTACCATTTTTGACACATCCAATCAAGTTAAATTTTAACGAATATTGAATATTGAACGATATTTGAACTATAAATTTTGTTAAAAATGAATATTTTATGAATGGATAATTAACGGATATTCAATATTGAACGGATTATGAACTTAATATCAGAATGTAGTCGTTAAGATATGAACGATATTTGAATTATATGCATGTAGACTTTATCATGTTCTGTTTTATATCTAATTCATATAAAATCATTATCTTATAAGAAAAAAGAAGACATTTAATATGAAATTGAATTCAATCGATGTGGTGTAAAATAGATGGGACTTCTTATAGTGAATTAAATATATGCAAAATTATCATTCATTTATAAGGATATATTAGAAAATAATGTGTACCAAGATAGTGAAAATTTATGAAATTATAAAATTTAAAATATAGGGAATTATTAGTGATTCATATATGTTAATCATATGGTTCAAATATGTGAAGTCTGGACTTGTATGGAGTGTAGATATGTAGACATTGGATCATGAGTATTTTTATAAATGGTAACAAATTATAGGAAATATATAAATGAGTAAATAAAATCATTTTAAAGTGTACCGATTAGACTTTATTTCAAGAAATTGTAGGGAATAATGAATAATTGGCGATTTTGAGATGATTTTTTTAATGTGTAAATGGGGAAATTATTGGATTTGGATACTTTTTTGAGAGTGTAATTTTGGGGTGAATGATAAATTTTGGGATGTAGAAAGTGAAGTACTTAAACACAATCGCTCCAAATATTCGACATGAAAATATAAAAATACCCCCTACCCATACCCTGTTTTCCCTATAATTAGCGTGAATGTGGATTAATGTATATATTAATACCTATTACAATATTCGACATTAATATAAATTGGTATAAATTATCTGGGTTATAATTGGATAAGATGAATGTTTTTATTTGGTTGAGTGTGAGGTGTGGTAATTTTGAGGGTGTATAAAATTTGATCTTATAGAGGAAAAACTCTTTACTTGTCCCTTATCACATGTCACCTATTACTATTTCCTTTCTATTGCAACATCACTCTAACACACATTCCTTTACAAGCACACACATTGCTACTATAATATCTGTTGGCCAACTAAAATAAATATCCTCTGATGTGATGAACTAAAAGCAAACAACACAATACAACGCTTACTAACAACTAATAACGACTAATGATACACTATGACCTACACTAACTAATAATACATATACTATAAGCACATAGCATACTATATAATAACTAGTATTAGTAATACTATCTTATACAATACTATTACTAATGTATGCAAGTATATATAACAAGATATATACAACTATAGATTAGAGTCGTTGTAAACAACAAGGATCAATAAACTAAATGTATAATATCTATGTTATAAAAACGATATACAGATAAAGAATAAAGTTATAAAGATTATAATATAATAAAAAGATAATTAAAATAAGAATACAATTAAAAGAAAATAAATATAAAATTAATAAAAATATTTTAAAATACTATTGACAATTATTGTAAATATGATATAATATAAGTATAAAAAGAAATGAAACAACAGAAAAACAAGTGGAAAATTAATAAAATAAATATAAAATTAATAAAATTACTTGACAATAACTAGAAACGATGATATAATTAAAGTATAATAAATAAAAAGGAGATCAGAAAAATGAGAATAAAATTAGAAGGAAATAATAAAAAAGAAATAAGAAACCTTGTACATGAAGTAGAGGAAAAAGGATTATTAATAAAAAGATGTGTTAACAAATATGAAGAAGGCGGACTATTAGTTATGGAATTTGATTGCGAAGTTCAATTTGGTAACTGGAACGAAATAGAAAAAGAATATTTAAATAAAAAAGAGTTAGTAGATTTTTTAGCACCAATAATAAACATCAGTAAAAAGGAACTTAATATCGAAATAGCTAAACACGATTTACCATACTGGGTAATAGGTTGTAAAATAGTCCAATTTTTAAGAAGAATTGACAATTTAGCTTTGATATATAGTGATCGCTTCAAAGTGTATGGTGAAAATATGGTTTATGTACTAAATTAATTTCTAATTATGTACTATAAATTAATAACTATAAAATATAACAAAGGGGAAAAATAAAATGAAAAAATACTAATAGGAACACTTTTAACAATAACATTATTAGGAGCAACTCTTATAAAAGGAATAGACACAACAGAGTACGGAATGCTAATAAACTTTGCAGATGGAACTGGATACTTTATAGAGAAATAAATATAAAATTAATAAAAGTCGTCAGAACGACTATAAAAAGGGCATTAAGTTCTGAGCGTTCCTACTTAATTGTAGGAGGTTGGCAACAAAATAAAAACTATAAACAACTTAAATAATATCAATCTTGTTATTACTACACTCTTTTAAGAAGTTGATAGATAATAAAAAAGGTTAAATATTATAAGAGGAAATTAATAGTTTGAAATTTTAGTAACAAAATAAAAATATAAAATTAATAACTTGGAGGATTTAAAATGTTAAAGGAGAGAATAGGAAGTTACTCAATAATAATTGACGGTACATGGGGAGAAATTTCAAGAGACAATCAAGGAGTTGTAGAATATGGAAATATACAAGGTGAAACAACTCAAGAAAATGCAAGAAATATATTAATGAATTTTATAGTAAACGATGCTAGAAATATGAGAAAAATTTCAGGAAGTATAAAAAATTGGATACAACAATTTAACGATGATGAGTTAAAAGAGTTTAGAATTGCATATGTAAGAAGTGCAGATGATGACACTTTAACTTTTTTAACTCAAGCGGGTTATACGCCTCAGACTTATATCAATAGTCTATAAAATAAGTATAAAATTAATAAATATAGGGATTTAAAATAATGAATCCCTATATAAAATTCAACTTTTAAGTAGTTGATTAAATTAATAAAAAGACGGAGGTTATAAAATGAATAATTACGCAATAGTATACCAAAATAGAGAAAACATTATAGAAGATGGGTTTAAAACTTACCAGGATGCGATAGACTATTTATGTAATAATATGAATCCACCCATTGAATACTTTGTAATAGAAATTAATAATATAGAACAATAAAAGTATAAACTTAACTTTCATTATATAGGAAATTTGATTACAATTATATTAAATAAAAATTTGGAGGGTATTAAAATGAAAAGAATTAATAATTTACCATTTGAAAGCGAATTAGAAAATAAAAATTTCTTTGAAGGGTTAGAAATATTAGGATTAAATAAAGAGGATTTTAAATTCAACGAAGGTGATTATGGTTGCGGTACAATGCACGATTTAGATTGTCAATGTGTATATGAGGACTTAGGAGACGACAAAGAGGTTTTAATAAGTTATACAATAAATGATGATAGAATAGAAGAAGATTTGTTATTGGGTGAAATAATGAATTTAAAAGGTTATTGGCACTTTTCAAAATAAATGATAGTAAAAAAGGTTAAGGAGTTCCTTTAAAAACTCCAATGGTTAATGCAGCCGTAGACAGTTACAAGCCTGTAAATGCAGAGTAACCAAATAAATGATAATAAAAAGGGGAAATAACTATGTTAAAAAGTAAAAATATGATAGTAATAAATAGTAATAATTTACAGCTGTTAGGGGAATATAAATTATATACTAGTAAAATGAATAATGAAACTTATGAGGTTGTAACATATGTAAAATTGATCGACAACAAAGGAGTTGTAGTTCATGAAACTGGTAATAATTTGCATATGAGGATTGAAAATATAAAATTAATAGAAAATGAAATAGTTGTAGCACTTGAAAACAATTTCATGAATATGATAGATGACTTATGTTATAAATGTAATTTTAATTATTTCGCATTAAATATAAAACAATATGTTAATAGGATAGAAGCAGAAAAGAAAAGTATTTATTTAAATGAAATAAATGAACAGAATAAAAAATTAAAAAAAGAATTATTTGAATTGGCGGAATTAAAAAATATAATAGTTGTTGATATGCTAGATTCAATTGAAATATATGAAAAATTAGATGATAGAGTCAATCAAGGATTTATAAATCGTAGAACTTATTCTGATAGTAAAAAAGAATTAAAAGAATTGTGTAATGAGTTAGTAAAAAATGAATATATTAAATTAATAAATAAAATTAAAAATGATGACACTATTTATAATACATATAATGAGATTGAAAATAATAATTATAAAGATGTAATTGAATTATTATCATAAATGATGGAGGAATAACATGTTTTATTTAAATGATTGTGGGAATTGGTGTAATAAATTAGAAGATTTAAGAGGGAATATATCAGATAATACTTATGAGTTTATAGAGTATTTAATAAAAGATGCTGAAAATAAAGCAACAGATTCAGTTGTAAATATAGAAGAAGAAATGGAAGTATATGAAAAACAAGTACAAGATTATAGATATTTATTAGCAGATACAATTACTGGTATAAATGAACTTAAGAAACTTATGGATCAAAAAAGATGGAATAAACAAAAGATGGTCGACACAGTTAATAGTGTTAAAAGCATGTTATTAACTGAAGATATAGATGAAACTAGAGAATTAATAAAAAATACAGAATCTAATTTTAAATACATGTTATCTTTAGAGGATAAAATAAAAGATATGAATAAGGAAATTAAAAGATTAGAAAAGTGTAATAGTGATTTAAGAAAACAAATACAATATAAAGATAGTTATGATCCTGAAAGCGATTATGACGATGAAATACCATTTTAATATAAATGATGATAGAAGTTATTAAAGAATACAAAATTAATAACTTCTAAATGAATAAAAAGATGATAAATAATTAATAAAATGGGGGTTAAAAAATGGAAATAAAGAATATATTAAATATAACATTAGAACAGTGTTATGAATATTATGAAAAATATGGTATAGGATTCAACTTAAAAGATGGTAAAATAAAAGGTTTTTATAAAAATGTATAACAACATTTAAAGCAATAAAATGATGATAGAAAATATTAAAAGGAACTTAGGAGGAATAAAAATGAAGGAAATATTTAAAACAAGAGTAATAAAAGTAATTATGATTGGATTAATAACAATTGGTTGTGTGGCTTTAAATGATATTCAATTAATAGATAATGAAAGTAATAAAATTAACGAATATACAACAATAAAAGTCAATGAAATGAATCATCAAGTTATATCACTTAAAGAGTTTAAAAATAATTTTAATAAATTTAGCGTGATTGATAGTAAAGTTTATAATGATTTTTATATTCTAACTTTAAACAATAATGTAACAGTCTATTATAAAGTTAATGATGATATGTTCTATATAAATGATAGTGGAAATATAGAAGAATTTGAAGCAATAGAAGATACACAAAGATATCTTAATGAATTATTAAAAGATAAATATAATGACTATAAAGAGTCCTTAATAAATGAATATGGTGAGGAAGGTTATTTATTGATGAATCAAGAGGCTGGAATAAGTTCAGAGGAAGAAAGTTTAAATCATTATATAAAATATGGAATATAAAATTGATAAAAATGATGGTAAATTTAGTTAATTGGAGGACGTAGAAATGGAAATTAATATAAGTAAAACAACTGTATTAGAATATAGAGAAATAAATGATAGTGAAAAAGAATTTGTAAATTGTAATGATATAAAATGTTTTCTTGTTGACTGTGATGAATGTATATTCAATGATTGTAATTATACTATAGAAGAATTAAAAAATGATAATAGAATAAAAATGATGATGGAGGGCGTAAAAAATGAAAAAAATAAAAGTAGGAAGTAAAGTAATAATAGGAGATATAAAAAACATAGAAAGTAAAATGAGTTATAACAATGAAATGACATCATTAATTGGGAAAACTGCAAAAGTAGTTGAAATTTATAAAACGGCTTATAGCGATAAAGAATATTACAGAATAAATTTAGACATGGCTAAAAATATGTGGGTGGGAGAATGGTTTATATAAATATATTAAATAGAATAAAACAATTATTATGTAAGCATGAATATAATTATAAATTTTTATGTACTCATACTTATAAAGATTATTATATTAAAGTATGTACAAAATGTAATAAAAAAGAAATACAATAGAAATAATAAAGTAAATAAAAGTATAAATTTATGGTGTTTAAATGATGGTGAATAATGTTAAATAGGTTTGCAGTCATCCTTAAAACTGCATTTAAAACTATTTAATTAATAAATTCTTGTAATAAAGATTAATAAATAATTATATATTATAGTAATAGTATTTAGTTATTTATTAATCTTATAATTTATAAAATATTGAGGTTACATTTTTACACATAAAATGATGATAAAAAATGTTAATGTTTAATATTGAATGAATATAAAAGATGATAAAAATTAACTAAATGATTGTAAAAGTAAAAATATGTTAAAATTATAATAAAAATTTAATTGTGGAGGTATGGAAATGAATGAAGATCAAGTATTAGATTTAACTGTTGAGTTATGTATGAAAGAAGTAAGTATAAATAAGTTAGAGAATAAAATCAAAAGACATATTGAAACATATATTAATATAAATCATGATATAGAAGAAGATAAGTTAATGTTTGTGGCTAAAATGTATAATGATTTATATGAGTTAAAAAATGAAAGAGAAAAGTTATTAACAAAAGTTGCTATAGGTTATGATTGTATTATAAAAGATGATGAAAATTAAGGAGGGTTAAAAGATGAGAGAAATTATTAATAAAGAATTAGCAACATTGGATAAAAATATATGCAGATATGAAGGCAGATTAGAAGATGAATTAAAGCAATTTAGAAAAGATATGAGTAAATTAAATGTATATGATATACTTAATTTTACTGAGTCAAAGTTAAAAAGATTGAGAGATTATCACTATGAATTAGAAAAGTTAAAAGAACAAAAAGAATTATTAGAATATGTTTTGTTGAAAGAATCTGAATAAAAATAATCATCAGGTTTAAGAGATAACAAAATATCTTAATTAAGATATGAATAAAAATAAATGATAATAAAATTAAATGGGGGTATTAAAATGCAAAAAACTTTAATAATAAACTGGTTTAATTTAGAAAGTTGTGAAAGAAAAGAAAAAGCTATAACTGTAGATAGAGATCTTGTCATAAATGAAAATCTATTGATTGATTTAATTAGTAATTTTTGTGGAATGGAAAAACACAATATAAAAATAGAAGGTCATTATTTTATAATCTAAATAAATTTATAATTCATCATATAAATGATAGTAAAATTCTTTAAATGGGGGTATTAAGATGAATAAAAAATGTTAAGGTATGCTGCAGGGGTGTTTATGAAGATAATGTGAGGTGCTTGAAAGAATAATCAGATAAATAAAGTGTATAATAAATATAGGGGTGATATCAAATGGGGAAAAAGGAATTGATTGAAAGGTTAGAAAAAAGAATAAAAGAGAATGACGCAAGACTCAAAGAACTTGAAGCAATTGTTAAAATGGAAGAAGAGAAAAATAAATTAAAAAAAGATATAAGCAAAAATTAATATTAAAATATTTAAAAGAAAATTATTAGACTAAGATGTACTTAGTCTTTTTTTACTATCAAAAATGATTATAATATATATATATTAAGAATATAAATGATGATGGAATTCTTTAAATTGATTATAAGATTTTCAATAGTATTAAAGGTATAAACTATCGATGAGTTATTTTGAATGTCCTTAAAATTGAAAATATGAGGTCAAAATTTATATGATATAATTAATATATAGTGTTTTATAAAATGATGATAGAAAAGAAGGGGAAAATTTTGTGTAAATATGGAATGCTAAAAGTTTTAGATAAAAAATATGAGAACAAGAAATATTATTGGCTTTGTGAATGTGACTGTGGTAATATCAAGTGGATTAGAATGGATAGTGTAAAATCTGGAAGACAAAAATCCTGTGGATGTCTAAGAAAAGGTATTTTTGAATTTGAAGATTTATCTAACAAAAGATTCGATCACTTATATGTCACAGATAAATACAAAAAGGTTGGCATAACATATCATTGGTGGTGTAAGTGTGATTGTGGCAACGAAAAATGGATATCAAGTAGAACAATTAAATCTTCACGTAGTTGTGGATGTTATAGGAGAAAGATGGCAGCAAGTCAACAGAAAAAGGCTGTTACGTCTTATCAAGATAAATATATAGTAGATGATACAAATATAGCTATAATTTCAAGAAAAAAATTAATGAAAACTAATAAAAGTGGTGTTACAGGTGTTTGTTGGGATAAAGCAAAAGGGAAATGGCTCGCACAGATAGAGTTTCAAAAGAAAGCATATAACTTGGGATTGTACGATAATAAAGAAGATGCTATAAAGGCCAGAAAAGAAGCAGAAGAAAAATTACATAAGAACTTTTTAAGAGAAAAAGGATTGTTGAAAGAAGATGAGTAAATTATTGAAGGTATAAATGATTAAGGGTGTTTAATAAATGCCCTTAGAATCGCTTTAAATAGGTCATATTAAATGATTCTGATAATACTTTTATACTTACCAAATAAAAATGCAATTTTATTGTCGAAAAATGTATAAAATGAACGAATAAAAAATTAATAAAATTTTTAAAAATAGTTGATTTAATAAAAAGATGGTGTTATACTTTAAGTATAAATAAGAAGTTAAAGAAAAAGATTTATAAATAGAAAAACAATAAAAAGGTAGGTGATAAAAATGTGTAGGGTGAAAAGAAGTGAAAATTACTATTATTTATATCAAAATGATAAATTAATAAAAACAGCATATTCTAAAAAGTATTTAATGATTCATGCTCGTGAGTGGGGAATTGATAATTATGTTATTAAAGAAGGTGAAAGAAATGATAGAAAAGTATGTTAATGATTACGTCGAATATCAGGAAAGTGAAGGAATTTCATATGAAAGAACTATATCCAAATACTACTATTGTATAAATGAATTTATTTTAGCTATGAATATAAAATCTATAGAAGATATAAAAAATTTAACTTATATAAATATAAGAAAAAATTGGATAAATAAAAAGAAGGAAACATTATCAGCTCAAAGTCTTAATTTAAGAATAACTGCCATAAGAAGTTTTTTTAATTATTTAATGGGAATGAGATTAATAGATGATAATGTGGCAGATAAAATAAAAAAATTTCCGATAAAGAATAATAAAAATGAGGTAGACAAAGAAGAAATAAAAAAATTATTATTAACATCTACAAATGAATATAACAATAATCCTAATTATATTACTATGAGAAATAGATTTTTATTACACCTATTAATTGAAACAGGATTAAGAAATGAAGAGGTAAGAAGTTTAAAAATAAATGATATAAATTGGAGTACAGGGGAATTTAAAGTAATAGGTAAAGGTAATAAAGAAAGATATTTAGCAATATCTGATAGTTTAATGAAAATGTATCATGAATATTTGTCGTATAGAAATATTATGAACACAGATGAAGATCATTTATTTATATCTAGAACAGGTAGACACATGGACAAAAATTCAATAAGATATATAATTAATAAATTATGTGAGATAGCAGAAATAGATTGTCATATAGTACCACATTATTTAAGACATTGTGCAGCAACATTAATGATAAATTCAGATATAAGTATTGAAGAAGTGTCTCAGATATTAGGACATTCAAATTCCACTATAACAAGTAGAACATATTGTCATTCTGTAAAGCATAGAGCAAAAGAGATAGTAAATAAAAATAATTTCATTAAAGAGATTATATAAACTGGAGAATGTCATATGAATATAAATATATTAAATAAAAATGATTTTACATCGAATGGATATTTGAAAAAAATAAAATTTATATATAAGAAATATAAAAAAGCAAAGCAATTAATATTAAAGTTAAAAATCTTATGTTATAATAATATAAATGAAGGTATATATAAACGGAGGTATTACACATGAGTAAGGATTTTCAGATAAAGAAAGAGAGAATTAATAGAAAACTAGAAAGATATATGAAAATTGAAGATTTAGGATTTTATAATTTAAATAAAGAAAATTTAGAAAAATTTATAATAGAAGAGTTTCAATGTATAAATAGATCAAGTTTTTATCCAAATATAAAAGCATTAAATGAGATATTAGAAGATAATTGCATTGATATTCAAATAAAAAGTAAAGATTACGTTGACAAATGTGTTCAACCAAAAGATGAGAAATATTTTACTAGAAGAGAAATACAAGAAATTTGTGATATATTCATAAATTCTCAAGATCAATTTATAATTTATGCATTATGGAACGGAATTATGGGAAAAAATTATGAAGATTTATTAAGTATAAAAGTAAGTGATGTGGCGGATGATTATTCATATATTAATCTTCCAAACGGTAAACGATTTATTTGTGATGACTTCATGCAAGAAATACTATTAGGAGTTGTTAATCATATGGAATACATGAAGTATCTTTCTGTTGAAGAAATGAGATCAGCCGACACATTTGAATTTAATCCAGAGTGCGAATATTTAATTAAAACAATGAGAACAAAAAGAAATAATGATGGTTTAAATAAAATGCTTCCAACTACTCTTCAAAGAAGATTAGATTTATTAGCTAAAATATATATGGAAGGAAATGGAGAGAAAATTGGATTTTCAGGTAAATCATTAGTAAAATCAGGCGTTATGTATAATATGTTCTTAAAAGAAGATATAGAAGGGAAATCGTGGGGAGTTGAAGAAGTAAGTAACTATTTAAAAATGAATGGATATAAAATTAATGCAAATGAACTATACAGAGTTTACCACAATGTTTATCATGGCAGCCATGTTAATCAATATTAGAGAGTTATAACTATAAGGTTGATTAGTAGCTTTATAGTTGTAACTCACAAAATTATAAATGTAATCACATAATTAATTTATGTGACAAAAAACAAATAAAAAAGTAATAAAATAAAAATGGTTTTTAGAATAAATAGGGAAGTGTTATTGAAAACTTCAACAGGTTACAATAGACAGTATATAAATTTTAGACATAACATTTTTCTAGTCAATTTTATAATAAAATTTATATACCCTAAAGAAAAAATATGATATAATATAAACGAAGGGGGATGAAACATATGTTCTATATAACAGAAGATACGTTCGGTAAAAAACTAACAGAAAAAAGTCAAATAAGAAGAAATATGGTGTGTAATTTAATTGAGGAAAATAAGCATAAGAAAATAATAAAAAAAATATTCAATACATATGATAAAGGGGAGTTTAAATATATACTTGAAAACGAATTATTCTATGAAAAGATTGCTGAAAAATTGCTAGTAAGACTATACGAAGGAATAAAAAATAATAAGATTACAATAGATGATTTTACAGATGTATATATTAGAATTGGAAAAAAAGGTTTTTTTCAAACAGTACTTTTGCTTAAACTTTAAGGGGAATTCGACAGATTGGGATGGACATTAGATTATACCCAATCTAATTAGAAATAAATATAAAATTAATAAAAAAAGAGGATTTGGAAATGGAAAGGTATTTGATTGAAATTGATGGAATTCAGAATGTTTATGGGGTTCAATTAGAAAGAAATAGTGAAGTTGATAAAAGAAGATAAAAGATATACAAGGAATGATTCAAAATAGATTTAATTGTGATTCAGTTAAAATAAGAAATATAAAATTAATAAATTACACAAATATAAAAGATGATATGGAAGATGACATAAATGAAATATACAAAAGATTAAATTAAAATATAAAAGGGGAAATGATGATGTGTAAATATTTAATTAGGATCAATATGAAATATGGAAATATGAATGTTAATGCTGGTGATGACTATAACAATGCCTTGGATATTTATAGAAATGTAAAAAAAGAGTATGAGAATATACCTTGTACTATAGAGTTATATAATAAAGAAAAAGAAGATATTCAATTTGTAAGAAAAAATAATGGGGTTACATTCGATGAATTATTAAATAATTTTAAAGGTGCATTAATAGAATTAGCAAGGTATCAAGTTAAATTATGTAAAGAGGAGAAACAGTATACTGAACTTAGAAATCAATTATATCATGACTTAGAAAATACAGATTTATCAGAACTTGACGATTATGAACAAATCAAGGTTTTACATAATATGAAAAAAGAACTAAGTAAAAGAAGATTGATAGAAGAAGAGAATATTAAAAATTATGGATTCTATAATTGTTTTAAAACATGCTATAAAGCATTACAATCATATGAAGATGGAAAAGGAAATATAAAAAGGAGTACTGGGAGATTTGGGGATGCTTATTATAAAGAGTCAATAAATGATAAAAAGGGAAGAGTGAAAAATTTACTAAATGATTTTAGATAGGAGACAAATGATGAAAGTTAAATTAATATACAGCTATGATTATTCCGTGTTGGATCAATTTCATTTAAATATGACATTAGAAGATAGTATAAAACATTTAAAAGAAAAATATGTTGGTGAACATATATGTAAAGATGGAATATTACATTTTTATGTGACTCATAGGAAAAGAGGTTAAGAATGAATATTATTAGAAGATTAAAAAATATTGAATGCAAGATAATTAATTATGGTGAAAATGAATTATTGTTAAAGGTTATAAATAGTAAGACTAAAAGAATTGCAGAAAGTGTTTTGTTTAAATCTCCAAATGATGAGGATATAGATATAGAATTAAATAGATTGATTATAAAAACTATGTAATAAAAAATATGTTTTATGATATATAAAATTAATAAAATGAATAGGGAGGGGAACAAATGATAAATAAAAGCTTATTTACGAGTGATAATCAAAAATGGGAAACACCTATAGAATTATTTGATAAATTAAATGAGGTATTTGACTTTAAATATGATCTAGCAGCGGAGGATATAACTGCAAAGTGTAAAAATTATTATACTCCTGAAGATGATGCATTTAATTATACATGGGATCAAACCAGTTATTTAAATCCTCCATACGGAAGAGAACAAATAAAATGGATAGAAAGAGCTTATGAACAAAGCAAAAAAATGGCAATACAATAGTTTGTTTAATTCCAGCAAGACCAGACACTAAGATTTGGCATAATGTTATATTTAACTATGCAAAATCAATATGTTTCATTAAAGGAAGGTTAAAATTTGGAGGAAGTAAAGATTCTGCACCTTTTCCAAGTGCTTTAGTTATATTTTCTAATAATTTAACGAATGAACAAATAGAGTTATTAGATTCATTGGGTAAAAATTTTGTAATGTAATAAAAGTAACTTTTTATTTGGGTGGTGATTAAATGCAAATAGGAGATTATCTCATAGGATTTAAAAGGATTAAGTCTGCATTCTTTTTAAATATATTCTATGAATGGTGTAATATAGTAAAAGTCTATGTATTGCAATTTAGTTTTAAAGATATGTGGTTAAAACCTCAATGTAGGTTTGTAGATGGATTTAAGTTGTATGGATGGTTATTTATATATTTTGGTTATTGTATGGAGGAGATTTAAATGAAAAAGAGTGATTTAAAAAATGGATATGTTGTAGATTTAAGAGTTGATGGATATAGAAGAGTAGTGCTTTTTGACGAATTATTGATAGATGAAAATGGCAGATATGAAAGGGCAAGTAATTTAATTGAAAAATATAGAGACGATTTAACACATAGAAGTGATCCAAACTTAGATATAATGAAAGTTTATGATGAAGGAATGGATTTAATATGGGAAAGAAAAGAAATAGACTGGAGCAAAGTACCAGTTGGAACTAAAGTATTAGTTAGTGCGAATGAAAAAGATTGGTTTACATCTTATTTTATTAAAAAATTATCGCCTATTGAAGATTCAAACTTCTATGTTATAAATTTAAAAGGCGAATTATATCAATGGGATTATTGCAAATTAGCAGAAGAATCTAAAGAAGAAGTTTCATATAAGGAGTTATTAGATGAGGTTAATAACTACTGTGATAAGTATTATAATAAGAATAATTCTTGTTATGGCTGTGAATGTTATGATGGAGGTAATATTTGTCGCAAAGAAAAATTTATAGATGATAGATTTACTATAACAAGAAAGTAATTACACAATAGAAATAGACTTAAAAGAGGTGATATATTGAAGTAAATAGGTGTGAACAACAAATTATAACTAAGAATCATCCTAAATATAAGTTGATAGATGAAATGTGTTATAAATCTAAAAATCTTTATAATTACACTAATTATCTATTAAGGAATTATTTCTTTGATACAGGTGAATATATTAAGTATACAGATATGAATCATTATATGAAAGATAAAATTCAATACAAAGAATGTATGAGTCAGCCTGCAAATTGTGTTCTGAGATTATTAGATAAAAATTGGAAGTCATTCTTTATGGCAATTAAAGATTGGAGTAAAAATCCTGATAAATATCTTGGTAAACCTAAACCGCCAAGATATTTAAAGCCTAATGGTAGATACATATGGATGATTCCAAATAACAGTTGTTATGTTGAAGGTAATGAACTTAAATTTAGGATAAGGAAATTACAAGATTATAAATGGTATACTAGAAATTTAGGTAGACTTATACAGGTTAGATTTATACCAAAAGGATCTTGTTATGTAATGGAAATAGTATATGAAGTAGAATTAGATATAAATTATAAAGATGAAAATAGAGTTATAGGTATTGATTTAGGAATAAATAATTTTGCAACCATAACAAATAATATCGGTAAAAGACCAATTATTATTAACGGCAAAGGTATTAAAAGTATAAATCAATATTATAATAAAATTGTAGCAAAAGAAAAATCAAGGTTAATGAAAGTAAATAAGGTATATTATAGTCACAAATTGGAGGACATATCATTTAAACGATATAGAAGAATAAAAAATTTTATGCATAATTCATCAAGTTATATCATTAAGTATTGTGTTGAAAATAACATTGATGTAATAATCATTGGGTTAAATAAAAAATGGAAACAGGAAAGTAAAATGAACAATGTTAATAAGCAAAAATTTATTCAAATACCTTATGATATGTTTATAAAACAACTTCAGTATAAATGTGAAAATAATAATATAAAATTAATAATTAATGAAGAAAGTTATACGTCTGGAACAAGTTTTATAGATAATGAATTGCCTATAAAAGAAAACTACAATAAAAAACGTAGAATAAAAAGAGGTTTATTTAAAAGTAATGATGGTAGGTTGGTAAATTCAGATGTAAATGGTAGTTATCAAATAATGAGAAAAGTATTCCCAAAATTTCAGTATGGGATAGAGGTGTATCTAACGCCCATAGTAGTGAATTTCTAGTGCTATGAATGAGTTTATACTCAATAGAAGAATGATTTTATTGCGTCAAATGCAATAAGTCGATGAAATCAAGAGACATCGCCGACTTATTAATATAACAATTTAAAGTCATTATTAATTGGTTTTTACAAATACTAAAGAATTTGTACTTTTAGTATAAGCTGCCTCGTTTTTTAAAGTTAAATTTATAGTCATTCTAAAATAACAAACTCCAACCAATAATAATATTATTAAGTTTTTCATAGTTTACCTCCTATTATTTTTAATAAATATTATACACTCTTTTTGTTAAAAATATACAAGATAAAATTTCCATTTGTTTTATAAAATAGTGTATAATATTAGTAAAAAGAGATTATAATATTATTAGATATAAAATTAATAAATGGAGGTTGAAAAATGAATAATAAGATTTTAAATAGTAAAAATTACCGACTTCTTAAAAGACAAATATTTAAAGATAATAAAATATGTATTCTAACAAAAGATGGGTATTCTATATATGGTATAAAATTAAAAAATTTTCAGAAACATCAAATGGTTAAGGGTATATGTTTAAATTCAAAAAAAGAAATAGAAACTGGAACTTATAATACTCATATTATTTCACAAAATAAAGATGTTCGTGAAAGTTATATTGATATTGTACCACTTAATACTGCTATAGAAAAGTTAATAAAATGCCAACCAGAACTTATTATACCATTTGGGGTTAGAGAAGAAGATATTGTGTTAATTACTGAGGAAGGGAGATTCTTAAAAGATAATATCAATTTATTTTTAAATAGGTATAATGTACATCGTTCATTTAGGGGGTTTACGTTATCTTTAAGAGAAGAACTAGAAAAAGCTATTAATGATATATGTATATTTATAGTTGATGAAAAAGAATCAAACTTTGTATCTCGTGTGAATAAAATCATTGGTGAAAATGAAAAAATACTTTCGGGCATAAAGTTTGAATTAGATGAAAATAAGTCTATTAAAGTAAGTATGAATTTGGAAAAATGTACTTTTGAGGATGTGAGATACAGTGTACTCAAAATTGGAAGCGAATATGATAAATATAGATTTGCAAATGATCCAAATAGTCAAATAAATGACAGGATAAAGAGATACACCGTAAATATAATAAAAACATATTTATTAGGAATAGATATATTGTTGGGTAATGGAATAAGTACTTATATGCCAAAACCAATATTTGATGAGATATTGAACAATAAATTTACACATAAAGAAATTTTAGAGATGATAGATGAGTATGATAGAAGATTCATCTATGCGTCTAACAATAGTAAATTACAAGAAGAACCAGATTATAATAAAATAAATGAGTTAGTTGATGAATTAAATAGACGTGTTTTAAACGACGAAGTGTAATAAATGTTAAGACACTATGTAAATTATATAAATAGTGTCTTAATTTTATAATATAGTTGACAAGTATTAAAATTATCACTAAAATATAAATATAAAATTAATAAAATGATAGATTTATTAGGAGGGTGAAGATGAGTAATGTGAATGTATTTGAATTTAAAATAAATGACAAAGTAATAATTTATTTAAATAGATCTATTATATCAGGTTATATTAAATCTATTAATAAATATGGATTGTTGCTGCAAACTTCATATGGAAAGAAGAGATTTGTGAATTTAGAGGATATGAATTGTATAAATTATATAGATGATTTTATAAATAATTCAATTAATAAAGCATTAGAAAAAGGCAGTGAAGTTATAAATATATTCTCATTAGATATAGAAGATATATCTAGAATAAGTATATTGGCTAAAGAAAAAGGGTTAAAGGTTTCAATAGAATATTATGATTATAATACATATATGAATATTTATAAGGAGGAATAATAATGAAAATATATGAGGAAGTTATAAAGGATTTAGATGGATTATTAAAATTTGTAAAAGATAATGATTTAAATTTTGATTGTAACTTTTGTAGAAAATATGGTTTAGAATGTAATTACGGTGATTGCAATAATAATTTAATAAAGTATTTGCAAATGGATAAAATTGAAGAAAATATACCAAAAAATGAAATATCAATGGATGAATTTATTAAATTCATTTCTGAAATAAGAGTTCTAGCAGGCAGAATAAATAATATGGATACATATACTGAAGTAAACTATATAAGAAATCATATAAAGGGATTAGAAGATGAAGGAATAATATTCAATGACAATCAAAAGCAATTATTATCAGAAGAGTTTAGAAGAATAGAATCAGGAATTAATCATTTAAAATCATTGAAAAGTACTATTGATAAATATAAGTAATAAAAACAACTTTTTATTTAGCAAAAAAAATAAATATAAAATTAATAAAATTGATTGACAAGTAGATAAAAATAGATTATTATTTAATTAGATAATTAATAAAAAGTAAATATTGATATATAAAAGATATAATTGGATAGGGGTAGGAAAATGAATGAAATATATGAAGCAAAAGAAATATTTGATAAAATTTCAAGTGTTAGTGGAAGATTAGCAAAAGAGAAGATACTTAGAGATAATAAAGATAATGAATTATTCATTGATTGTTTAAAATTTTTAATTGATCCTCATATCAAAACAGGTATATCAACATCAAAGCTAAATAAAGAATTAAGAAATGCACAAATAGGGATATTGTCATTAAGAGAATTAATGGAGTATTTTTATAAAGGTAATATAACAGGTAGGGATGCAGACATAAAGCAAGTTCAATATTTCATAAATAATCAAGATAAAGAGTTACATGAGTTTCTTAAACTATTTGTAACTAAGAAATTAAGATTAGGATTAAATGAAAAAGTAATTAATAAAATAATCCCAGGATTAATAGCAACATCAGATGATGAAGAGGATATAAAGCCTATGTTAGCTAGTAAATTTGATTTTGACAAACCACCAAAAGAGAAAATGTTTGTTAGTGAGAAATTGGATGGAATCAGATGTAATGCAATAATTAGAGATGGTAAAGTTAAATTATATACTAGACAAGGGAAAATAATTGAAGGTTTAGAAGAAATAGAGCAAGAGTTAAGTAAAGTATTTGCGAATGCTTTTGTAGATGGTGAGTTATTAGCTGATGGTTGTTCATATGAAGATGTATATAAGGAGACAACTAAAAGAGTTAAAAATAAGAATAAAATTAAAACAGGTGTTAAATATGTAATGTTTGATACTCTATCATTAGAAGAATTTGATAATAAAAAATGCAAAACTAATTATGATAATAGAAGATTGCAGTTAGATAATTACATAGACCATATTAAAATAAATAATTGTGAACATATCGAAGTTCTTCCTATACTATACGAAGGTAAAGATATTGAGAAAGTATTAAGTTTACTTGATGAATATAGGAAATTAGGGGCAGAAGGACTTATGTGTAACTTAAATAAACCTTATGAATTTAAACGCAGCAAGACTATATTGAAATTAAAAGTAATGCAATCTTGTGATTTAAAAATAATAGGGTTTGAATCTGGAGATGGGAAATATTCAAATACTTTAGGTAAAATAATATGTGATTATAAAGGTTATGAATTAGGTGTTGGATCAGGCTTTACAAATGCCATGAGAGATGAGATATACAACAATCAAGATAAATATTTAAATCGTATAGCTGAAATAAATTATTTTGAAGAAACACACAATGAAGATGGCGGTTTATCTCTTAGATTCCCTATTTTTAAATGCGTAAGAGAGGAAGGTAAGGAAGTTAGTTATGAGTAAATGTTGGGATTGTAAACATATAAATAAAACTATACATATGAAGTTAGAAAATGATATTTTGTATAATGTATGGTGTAAAGTTGGAGATATGGAAGATAAAAACTGTTTAAAATTTGAAAAATCTAAAGATAAATCTATAAAAAGGGGGTAAAATCATGAAAGTTTTAATAAAATGTTTTATAGGTGTAATGTTTAACGTAGGAATGTTATTTACATTAGGTATATTATGCGAATTTCCAAGATATTGGTCTCATTCTGTTTCAAATAATGGATTTATAATGTCAATTCTATTGACATTATTCATGTTGGGATTAGGCTATGAAATATATGAATTATTAAAAAGAGAAGTATTTGATAAAATATAGTATTTATCCAAGGAGGAGATAATATGAAATTAGATACAAAAATAGTGATACCCGTTAGGTATAATTCTGACTACGAGTGCGACACATGTTTAAAAGTAATAGAGGGAATATTATACAATGTTATAATGGGGCAAGAGATAAAACTTATACATGAAGGAAAGATATTA
>NZ_JAGHFM010000291.1 GCF_017888745.1 Terrisporobacter sp.
CTTTAATACTGTCATATTTTACATTAGTATTTGGAGAATTAGTACCAAAAAGGATTGCATTAAAAAAAGCTGAAAAGATATCTCTTATATCAGTAAAGCCAATTTATTTTATATCTAAAATTGCAAAACCGTTTATAAAACTTTTATCATTATCCACTACTCTTGTATTAAAAATTACAAGAAATAATGATGCAGATATAGAAGAAAAAGTATCTGAAGAAGAAATAAAATCTTTGATATCACAATCACAAGAAGATGGTTGTATTGAAAGAGATGAAGAAGAAATGATTTATGGTGTTTTTGACTTTAATGATAAGACAGCTAAAGAAATAATGACTCCTAGAAATGAGCTTTTTGCCATTAACATGGAAGATGATATAAACAATATATTAGATGATGTATTAGGTTCAAGCTATTCTAGAATACCAGTTTATAAAGATACTATAGATAATATAGTTGGTATCTTATATACAAAAGATTTGTTAGTTGAAGCAAGAAGAGTTGGTTTTGATAATATTCAGTTAAAAAATATTTTACAAAAACCTTTCTTTGCTTTAGAAACAAGAAGAACCAATGAATTATTTAAAGTCCTAAAAGATAAAAAAGTTCATCTAGCTATATTATTTGATGAATATGGCGGTACTGTTGGTATTGTAACTATGGAAGACTTAATTGAAGAAATAGTTGGAGATATAGAAGATGAATACGACTCAGAAGAGTGTCTTGTTACTAAAATTGATGAAAACAACTTCTTTGTAAAGGCGTCTATGACTGTAACTGATTTTAATGACTTATTCGATTTGGATATTGAAATTGGTGAATATGATACATTAAATGGATATTTACTAACAAAATTAAATAGAATTCCAGATGAAGGTTCAAATTTCCAATTAGAAGATATTGAGTTTACAGTTATAAAAGTTGAAAATAGAAGGATTGAAAATATAAAAATAACTTTAAAAGATAAATGTGAAGAAAGCTTATCATAAGTTTTCTTCTTATAAATAGATAAGCCAAGGAGTAAAAAATGAATAAATTTAAAGACGAAATGATGAAATCCATAAGATATATAATCCCTATAATTCTTATGTTTTTAGGTATACTTACACTTAAACATTTTTCACAAATTACAGGCTTTATCAAAAGTAATATAGCTACATTAAGTGGAATTTTTACACCTTTCTTTGTAGGTTTTATAATTGCTTATATACTTAATCAGCCTATGAAGAAATTAGAAAGTAAATTTAAATTAAAGAGAGCTTTTTCTATCTTAATAGTATATGGAGTTACAATATGTATCATTGTATTTGCATGGTTGTTCATATTCCCAGTTATACAATCTAATGTAAACGATCTGTATGCATCTATTCCTCATGGAATAAGCCAAATAGAGAATATAATAAATACTGCTTCACCAAACTTTAACTTCAATATAAATAGTCCAGAGGTAAAGACTCAAGTAAATGACTTTATAACAAAAGTATTAGTTCCTTTGTCTACTTCTGTAGCAACTACTCTTAGTGATTTTATTATAAATATTATGGGTACAGTAGTTTCATATACTATAAATATATTCTTAGGTTTAGTCGTATCAGTATATCTACTTTTATCTAAAGAAAAATATTTAAATGAAGTTAGTTTATTAGCAAAAAAATTATTAAATAAGCATTATGAAAAAACTAAAGAATTTGTGAAAATCTTAGATAAAAATATAGGAGTTTATATTGTTGCTAAAGCTATGGATTCTACAATTTATGGTATAATTTGTACAATAATACTTTCTTTAATCGGCTCAAAATATGCTCTATTCGTAGGTATAATAGCTGGTGTTACAAATATGATACCATTCTTTGGGCCAATAATAGGAACAATTATAGCTGTTGTGGTAAATTTATTCTTCTCTGTAGAAAAAGCAGTTTTTGTATTAATAGTAATGATAATAGTACAACAATTAGAAAGTGCTGTACTTGAACCATATTTTGTTGGAAAACAAGTAGGTGTTCCACCTATATTTACAATGCTTGCAGTTACTCTTGCAGGAAAATATACAGGCTTCTTAGGAATATTACTTTCAGTACCAGTTACAGGTGTAATTTTAATATATGTTAAAAGATTTATCCATGCTGAAAAAACATCATTAGTAGAGGATGATCAAACATCATAAAATTTACTATTATAAATCATAAAAGACTTTGAAAATTAAACTTCAAAGTCTTTTTATAATTTAAGCAAGTTTTATCTCAATTTGTCCAAGAGATTTATCTTTTCCATCACTTCCAACCCTAGTCATTATATATATTTCATGAAAATCTCCAACAGTTTTTATGTTATTTTCTTTTATATATTTTATTATTGCTTCATAGTATTTACCAGAATGTCTATATGTATCGTCAAAATACATAGTTAAGTAATTTCCCTTTGGCATAGATATTATTTTTTCACCTTCATATGTAACATTTTCACCTAAGTGTATCATTACATTTTCACAATTCGCTATTCCTTTATCATTTACTTCCTCATAAGATATGGTAAAGGCTATTTCAGCATTTATATTTTCATAATCTCTTTCTACTTCTAATAAAATTTTTCTCAAGTTTATCTCAAATTCATCTGTATATCTATCTTTAAAATTATACTTAATAAATTTTCTTTCTGCGTTATACTTTATAAATATTTCATTTATTCCTTTATCTAAAGAAAAATCTATCTTCTTTTCCAATGACTCTACTTTATTTTTTATATTTTCCAATTCTTTTATCTTTTGATTTATTAATTCTTTTTGGTTACCTAAAATGTTTACTATTGACTCTAAAGAAGTATAATTATTTATAACTTCTTTAATTTCTTCTAAAGATAATCCCATTGCTTTACATTGTTTGATCAAATCAATAGTATTAAAATCTTTCATAGAATAGTATCTATATCCACTTTCTTTGTTAATATAAGAAGGCTTTAAAATTCCTATCTTTTCATAGTGTCTTAAAGTTTGTACTGAAAGATTATTTAATTTACCTATTTGACCTATGGATAAATACTTTCCCATTTAACTACCTCCTATTTACTTAACTATTAATAGTATTATCTAAATAAAAATTGCTTTATATACAAAAAAGACGAACTCAAAACTTAAGTTCATCTTTTATTATTACATATTTATTGATTCATGTCCTAACGTATTGCATTCTTTATTGCTTTTTTTAATAACAATATCTGTATATTTTTTCACGTTGGCTATTATATACATAGTTATAAATGTTAAAGATTCTGATGTTAAGACACTTGCCCAAATACCATTTAATCCAAATATCTTTGGTAATACATATAAACATATTGGTAAAAACACCATTGCTCTAAATATACAAAACATATTTGAGAATTTTGGTATCTCAACTGCTTGATAATAGACTAAAGTATCTAAATTTATACCACTAACTATATAAGCTAAACAAGCTATTTTTATACCGTTATATGCAAGGTCAGCTATATTAGGATCTGTTGTAAATATGCCTACTATACTTCTTCCAAATATCCAACACATTGCCGCTGCACTTATACTTACTACTAAAGAACTTACACAGTTTATTTTATAGAATTTTAACATTTTATCAGGGTCTTTTCTACCAAAATTATAGCTTATAAGTGGCTGTGCTCCAAATGTTAATCCTAATAACACCATGTATATATTTGTTGTTATATAGTTTATTATACTGTATGTTGATATACCTACTTCTCCCATATAACTTGAAAATGCTATATTATGGAAGAATACTATAATAGAGAAACTTAATTGACCAAAAAATGATGGGAATCCTATATTTAATACGTCTTTTAATGTTACTTTATTTAAAGATGTATTGCCAAAGCTTAATACTCCTCTTTTTCTTAAGAAATGAGGAAGAAGCATTGAAACTGTAACTATTTGCCCAAGACCTGTAGCTATTGCTGCTCCTTTTATACCCATATCTAGCGGGAAGATAAAAACATAATCAAGCACTACATTTGTTATAGCTCCAGCTATTGTAGAAACCATAGCAAGTTTTGGTCTATTATCATTCCTTACAAAACTATTTAATACGATACCTACTAAGTTAGGTATGCAGAATATTGCATAAAATCTTAAGTAATCTGTAGCCATAGGTGCTAAATTATCTGTAGCTCCTAACATTCTTACTATCGGCTCTGCAAATATTATACAAACCAAACTTGTTACAATACATATAATTAATAATAATTTCATTACTTGTCTAAATATATCTACTGCTTTATCTATATTATTAGCACCTATATTTTTTGATACTAATGCTCCCCCACCTACTGCTAACATATTCGCTATACCAATTAATACAACGGTGAAAGGAAGTACTATATTAACTGCGGCTAAAGCTGTATCACCAACACCTTGACCAACAAAAATACCATCTACCAATGTATATAATGATGATATAAAGTTTGCCAAAGCTGATGGTATGGCATAACCTAAAAATTGTGAAACCATGATATACCTCCTAATAATTTCAATAAAATATATTATAAAGTCTATAGTAGGTATAGAGTCAATATTTTTTTATTTGATATGAGGTAAAAACAAGAAATAAAACTACCTATTTGCAAATACAACAAATTAGAAGTTCACCATAATAAAAAATTCGCTTCGCTCATATCGCCAACGACTTCGTCCGTTGCTCAAAATTCGCTTCGCTTAAGCCACTGCGTGGGCGCTGCACTTCATATCACCAACGGCTTTGCCCGTTGCTCAAAATTTACTTTTTTACAACTTCTCAAACACATTGATAATGCTTTAACCTAGTAGTTTTCAGCAGTTGCAAACTCAATATAATTTCCTTGTATGTAAAAAAGGAGTATCTCTTTATATAATCTTGTTATTTAAAGATACTCCTTTTATTATTTATTAATCATATGTTTTTAATTAGCAAATTTCGCCACCTATAGTTTTTATGTCTTCATCATATAATACACAGGCTTCTATGGCAAGTTCTAATCCTTTTACTATTTCGTCTAATGACATAAATGGTGTGTTTTTCTTATCAATAACTTGAGAAGTCATATATGGTATATGTATAAATCCACCCTTTATATTAGGATACTTTTTATCTATCATATATAATATTCCGTACATTACATGGTTACATACAAAAGTTCCTGCTGTGTATGATAGAGTAGATGGTATATTATTGTCATTCATATGTTTAACCATAGCTTTTACTGGTAAATTTGTAAAATAAGCTGGTTGACCATCTTCTTTAATTACTTTATCAGTTGGTTGATTTCCTTCATTATCTTTTATTCTAAAATCATCCATATTTATAGCAACTCTTTCTGGTGTTATATCAAATCTTCCTCCAGCTTGCCCTACAGATATTACTATATCCGGGTTATGAGTTTCTATAGCTTCTTCTATTACTTTAACTGATTTATTTTGAACTGTAGGTATAGTTATTTTTATAACTTCAGCCCCTTTTATATTATCACTTACTCTTTTTACAGCTTCTTCCGCTGGGTTTACCGGTTCTCCTCCAAATGGATCAAATCCTGTTAATAATATTTTCATTATGTTGCCTCCGATTAGTTATAATTAAAAATTAAAATCCTAAAGTATACATTAAGAATACATGTATTACTAATAATATTAAAGCTACTGGTGCTTGTGCTTTTATCACCGCATTTTTATCTTTTAATTCAAGCAATGCTGCTGGTAGCATGTTAAAGTTTGCAGCCATTGGTGTCAATAATGTTCCACAGTATCCTGCTGTTAATGCAAGTATTGAACAAACTACTGGATCTCCACCTTGAGCAAATACAAATGGTAAACCAACACCTACAGTTATAACAGAAAATGCTGCAAAAGCATTACCCATTATCATAGTGAATACAGCCATACCTACACAGTAAGCTATAACCCCGGCTAAAATATTTCCACTTGGTATAACCCCTGATATAATTGAAGATATTTTATCTCCAACACCTGCTGCTGTAAATAATACACCTAATGATGCTAATAGTTGAGGAAGTATAGTAAATGATCCCATTGATTGATACATTCTGTTACTATCTTCTAAAAATTCCATTGGCTTAGCTTTTGTTATAGCAAATGTTAAACCAATAGTTACAACTGATGATATACCTATTGCTACTGTTCCTGAAAACTCAGTAAATGTTGCTATAAGCATAGCTATTATTGCTATTGCTAAAGAAGGTATAAATATTTTTAAACCTAATTGTTCTGCTTTTAAGTTTGTAAATGTTTCGTCTAATTGTTTTAATGTTCCTATATTTATTTGTTTAGTTGCTGATAAAATTGCTATTACAACTATTAGTAAACCTACTATAGCACTTGGTATATACTTTCCAAATATAAATATTACTGAAAGTATTCCCCAAAATAATGATGTACCAACTCTTGTTTTATGGTTAACATCTTTTAAAGTGAATACCATAGTAATTCCCATATATAATCCTATCATCATGTAGAATACTTCTAATAAAACATTTGAAAGTTGTGTTATATCCATTATGCAGCACCTCCTACATTATCTCTTCTAGAACTATATTTTTTATGTAATTTTCTATCTAGTAATATATTTTGACCTATCCATAATACTAATGATATGATAGCTATTGGTATAGCTGCTTTTGCTAATTGTAATGTATCCACATTCATTTCTAATCCTTCTAATGTAGAAGCAATTAAAAGTATACCTGAGTTCGCCATGAATACGTTTTGAGCACAAAAGTTTCCTATATTATCTGAAGCTGCCGAATAAGCTTTTATTTTATCTAAATCTTCTTCATCTAATTCTCCATATTTAGCAATTGCTGCCCCTTCTGCCATTGGACTTACTAATGGTCTTACAAATTGCGGATGTCCTCCAAGAGTAACCCCCATAGCTATAGTTGCCTCTCTTATAAATGTATATCCACTAAGTAATTTACCTGTAGATAATCCTTTTGCCTTTTTAATTAGCATTACTGCTTTAGCTTTTAATCCATATCTTTCACATAGACCTATTATCGGCACTGTTAACATGAATAAACAAGTTGTTCTATTTGTCATAAATCCTTCTCCTAGAGTACTTAATATTTCCATTATATTCATGTCAGCTACTAATCCAGTAGCTATTCCGGCTGTTACTACTACTGCTATTGTATCTAGCTTCATAGCAAAACCGATTATTATTATTAAAATTCCTACTAACTCCATATTGTCATCTCCCTTTCTTGACTTTGTTCTTCTTCGTTAGTTTTAATTAATTATATAATTTTATTATATGCATGTAAATATATTTTTCTATATATCTTAAAAAATTGTCAGAAAATATCGAATTAATTTAATTTTTTAGCATTTTATATATTATCCTTATTAATATTAAATTTATATGTATATTTATTTTATTTCTAATAAATTTTTTTACCTTAATCTGAACTTCTTCAAACTTTTATTTAATATTATAAAAACGTATTACATAAGTAATACGTTTTTATCTTTCACTTAATTTAATTAACTTTTCAACTTCTCCTTCTGGACAAATAAAACTTCCAATTGGGCTTGGTTTTCCAGAACAATATCCATGAAAATCTGTTCCACCAGTCATAATTAAATCATATCTGTTTGCTATATCTTTTATTACTTTTTTTACTTTATCTGAATTTCTAGGATGATTATATTCTACTCCTTGGATTAATCCTTCTTTCGCTAACTCCTCCAAAAGTTCTATAGAATCAAATTGTCCTGGATGTGCCATAACAGCTATCCCACCAACTTCTTTAATTAAGTTTAAAACTTCATACACATCTGGATAAGCTATTTTTACATAATGTTCTCCATCCTTAGATAGTAACTCCTTATATAAATCTCCCACAACAACATTTGTATATCCAAGGTCAGCCAAGGTATGCATTATATGATTTTCGTACATAGATTGACTTTTTTTACTATGCTGCTCTATTTGTTCCATTGTTATAGGAAAATCTTTCATTAAAGTAGTAGCCATTTCCTTTTTTGCATTCTCTCTTTTTATAAGAGTTTTATTTAAATATTCTTGTAATTTTATAATATCTCTAGGAAAGTAACAAAGTATATGAACTGAACGATTCCTTTTATAATCTTTCGTAGATATTTCAACTCCAGGTATTACAGATATACCTATTTTTTCTCCATAAGTATATGCTGATATAACACCTGCTAAAGTATCATGGTCAGTTATGGCTATGTAATCAAGCTTAATCTTTTTAGCAAAATCTAAAATATTTTCAATACTTAAAACTCCATCAGATAAAAAACTGTGATTATGTAAATCCGCTCTCATCTCAAATCCCCCTATATAGTTATTTCTATTAATACATTATCACGAAAAATATTTTTATGTCAATTTAGATAAAATATGATTCATTATTGTAAAAAATAAGCTTGATGTCTTATAGGATATAATACATCAAGCTCATTAAGTTATTTTAAAATTATTTATTTAGCATATGCTTTTTCCAATCTCCGTGTGAAACATATACTGCATCTCTTTCAAAAATATCATCTTTATCCTTATTATAGAAGTAAATATAACATTTTTCTTTTTCTTTATTTTGTATGTTTTCAACTTCTAAGATAATTTTATGATATTCATTTTCTGGATTATTCTCACTTATAAAACCTTCCATTTCATCCATAGCTTTCATTGTTGATTCATAATCGTCTTCATTGATAACCATAATTTCTCCTAATATTACATCTTCACCAGGAGTTATAGCTGGATATCCTTTATAAGGCATATGATATAACCTCATATTTTCTAGTCTAGCATCTTTTTTCTCTAATACCTTTCCAGCTAAGTATTTATCATAATTAAAAAATCCTTCTCTTAAACTTCCATAAACAAAAAAGTTAATGTTTTTCATTAGTAAATTTCACCACCTAATTTTTCTGCTTTTAAATTTAAAAGTATTCCATCTAATTGTTTTAATGTTCCTATTTTGTCAATCAATTTGATTTTAGGTTATGCAAAATTATATATTAACTATTATCAAATGTAAACTTTTTGATAAAATTTTATCTAAATCATTTTATTTCATCAATATTCTTATTTAATTACTAATATTTAAGTATTATTAAATTATTAAATTCTTAACTTTAATATTATTATA
>NZ_JAGHFM010000292.1 GCF_017888745.1 Terrisporobacter sp.
AAAAATATACCGGTTGCTGGGTTTCACAGGGCCTTTCCCTCCACCACTCTGGATAAGAAGTATTTATTTTTATTTTCTATATATAGTATCAGCATTTACTTTTTTTGTAAACTTACTTATTATCTTTTATAATATATAACTGTCTATAATCAATTAAAATACTGGTATAACAGCACCTTTGTATTTTTCTTTTATTAATTCTCTACATTCATCTGAAGTAAGAACTTCTTCAAGAACTTTTATCTTATCGCTATCTTTATCTTCACTTCTATAAGCAAGTAGGTTAGCATATTCATCGTTTACTGGAGCTGTATAAATTCCATCTTCATCAGCATTAAGTCCTGCTGGTATAGCAAAAGTAGTATCAACAAATCCTGCTGTAACATCTTCTAAAGCCGCTGGTATCTGAGCAACATCTAACTCTACAAACTCTAAACCTTTAGGATTTTCAACTATATCCTTAACTCCAACTATATCACTGTCTTTGACTTTTATAAGCCCTAAATCTTGAAGATATTTTAAACATTTAGAACCTGCGGATGGATTATTACTTATAGCAATTTTATCACCCTTTTTAAGTTCTTCTATAGAATTAACTTTGTGAGAATATAATACAGCTGGGCAAACATATAACTTAGATCCTGCCATTATTTCATATCCCTTAGTTTTTACAGCTTCATCTAAATATGGCTTATGTTGAAATAAATTAGCGTCTATTTCTTTATTATTTAAAGCTTCATTAGGAAGTACATAATCATCAAATATTGTAACCTCAAGCTTATATCCTTTTTTTTCAATTAATGGTTCAAGTTCTTCTAATAATTCTCCTCCTGGAACTAATGTAGCTCCCACTTTGATTACTTTATCATCCCCAGAATTTGAAGATGAACATCCAACTGCTGATATACATAATACAGCACTTAGTGCTAAAGCTAATACTTTTTTTAATTTCATAATAAATTCCCCCTAGTTTAATAATTAAATTTTTCATAGATAGTAAAATTTGTTGTGATCTTTTAATCATCAACTTGATAAACTATAAATCCCCAAAATCAAAAAAACCTGAGTATAAACTCAGGTTCTAATTAACGAATTTATACTTATCTTTCAGTAATAAATACTGCAGGATTTAGCACCATGTATAAAAATTATACTGGTTGCCGGGTTTCATAGGGCCAGTCCCTCCACCACTCTGGATAAGAAATATTTATTTTTTATAATAGTATCATTGATTATAAAAAAAGTAAACTTATTTTTTAATTTATAAAAATTTTCCTTAGGTTAAGGCACTATTTTGGGGATTCACTTCATATCGCCAACGACTTCGTCCGTTGCTTAAATATCAAAATAAAAAAATAAATCTTTTTATAAATTTTATCCTAGTTTTCCATCCAAGCATTACCAACTATTAGAGGTCTATTTTGTATACTGTATAGAATATATGTTATTCCATTAATTGTATACTTTTGTTGACAAATATATGTTGAATAATTAAAATAATATTAATATTCAGAAAAATAAAAAAAGGGAGGATATGGTATGAATAAAAAAACAACAGATATAGCCGTAGTAGGATTTGCACTATTTTCGATGTTCTTTGGGGCAGGGAATTTATTGTTTCCTCCTTACCTAGGGTTAGTATCAGGTGGACATTGGCAAATATCATTAGTAGGATTTATTTTAGCAGATGTAGGATTGGCATTATTAGTAATAACAGCAGTATCAAAATGTGAGGGGAATCTTGATAAAGTTTTAGGAAGAGCAGGAAAAAAACTTGCCAGATTGATAGGTATAGCAGCAGTACTTTGTATCGGACCATTACTTGCAATACCAAGAACAGCAGCAACAACTTTTGAAATGGGAGTACAACCAATTATAGGGGAAACATCAAGTATAGTATCTATTATATTTTCAGTAATATTTTTTGCATTAACATTAGTTCTAACAATAAAACCTTCTAAGGTTATAGATATCATAGGTAAATTTTTAACACCAGCATTATTAATATGTTTAGGTGTACTTATAGTCGTAGGAATTATATCTCCAATTGGAGGCGTTAGTGAAACTGCACTTATAGAAAAGAATTTATTTGCTGAAGGAATTTCTCAAGGATACTTAACAATGGATGCTCTTGGAGCAGCAGCATTGGCAACAGTAGCAATTGCATCAATAACAGAAAGAGGATATGTAAAAACTAGCGACCAAGTTAAAATGACTATAAAATCAGGCTTAGTAGCAGGTGTTGCTTTAACTTTAGTTTATGGAGGACTTACTTACTTAGGTTCAACATTATCTACATCTTATGGAGTAAATACACCACAAGCATCATTAATGGTTGTAATAATAGATGAATTACTTGGATACCCAGGTAAATTAGTACTAGGGTTAATCGTATCTCTTGCTTGTTTAACTACTTCAATAGGTTTAACTTCAGCAGCCGCTAAATACTTCTCAGGTATAAGTAATAATAAAATAAAATACGAGACTATAGTTATCTCAGTTTGTGTATTTAGTTGCGTAGTATCAAACTTTGGTGTAAGTACTATAATAAAATTCTCTGCACCAGTATTAGAGATAGTGTATCCAGTCTTAATAGCTATTGTAGTTATGAATTTACTTGGAAATTACATAAAATATGATGGTGCTTTCAAAGGTGCAGCTTATTTTACACTTTCAGTAAGTTTATTAAGTGTGGGAAGTAACATCTTAAAAATAACTCAAATTTCTGACATATTAGGCAAATTACCTTTTGCAGCTTATGGATTTAGCTGGATAGTACCTGCAATTGTAGGGGCTGTACTTGGAGGATTAATATCTGCAGTACTTGGATCAAGTAGAAGTACAGATTTAGAAAGAAAAGAAGCTTAATAAAATAATTTAAAAAGTATAAGGTATCTCAATATGATTTTTACATCATTCTAAGAGATACCTTTTTTGTATATTAATATATTATTATATTTAAATAATTATTATATACAATAGAAAAGAGTACTAATTTTATATAATAAATGCATTAAATTAGTACCCTTTTTATGATAATTTTAAATTTATTAACGACGAATTTCCTCTATATTATTCTTCTTAAACAATTCATTCATTAAACTTACTTGAGATGAACTAACTTTAATAGGTGCTCTGTCAGCTGAAATTAAAGATGATTTTTTTAATATAGATGTTTTTTTAGTTGAA
>NZ_JAGHFM010000293.1 GCF_017888745.1 Terrisporobacter sp.
AAGTTTCCTATCATCCAGTTAGCTTTATTAGCATAATCAAAATCTGGTCCCCAGTGATACATTATAGGATTATAAGTTAAGTACCAAACTATCCAGAATATTATTGAGAATATTGTAACAAGAATAATAGCTGCAATTCTTTGCTTTTCTTTACCAGTAAGTGGTACATCATTATTTTCTTCTTTTTTAGAAGTAGTAGTTTTAACTTCATCAGCTTTGAAAGGTTTTTTACCAACTTCACCAAATCCTATTTTACCACCTATTATTAGCCATATTGCATCTAAGAATAATAATGCTGCACATAATAAGAATGTAGGTCCAAATCCAACTCCATAAGCTATGAAAGATACTATAGTAGTTCCTGTGAAAGAACCTATATTAACAAATGAATATTGGACTGAAAATGCTGAGTCAAGTTGCTCTGGGTCATCAAATAATTTACCATTAATCCCTGAAACGTTACCTTTAAATAAACCTGTACCTATAGATACAAGAGCTATCATTGCCCATACAAGTCCCATAGAGCTTTGAACAGATGCTTGCCACCCACAAACATAACCTAGCCCCATTAATATCGCTCCTAATACTACACATAATCTTGGGCTCACCCATTTATCAGCTATGTATCCTCCTAGTATTGGTGTTAAGTAAGTGAATGCTACTAAGTTAGCACCCATTTTAGCTCCTACTGCATCAGTTAATCCAAGTCCTCCTTTAGCTACTGAAGCAACTATAAATATACCTATTAACCATTTAGATGAATAGAATGCCATACGCTCTAATGTGAATGATAATGCACACACATAGAAGCCAAAAGGATATTTCTTTTTAGTTTTTACTGTGTTTTCCATATTTCCCCCTATTGATGATTATATTTCTTTTGTGTACTCCTTAAGCCAGTCATTTTCTTCTGCTGTTAAATATGGACTGATTGTGTCATACACTTTTTTATGATAACTATTCAAGAAGTCCTTTTCTCTTTGTGTCATTAACTCTGGGTTAATTCCATCTAAATCGATTGGACACATTGTAATAGTTTCAAACTCCATAAATTGCCCTGAATCATTTTTTTCAGCTTTCTTCACAACTAATTGATTTTCTGTACGAATGCCATGTGAACCTTCCATATAAATTCCTGGTTCATTTGTAATAACCATTCCTTCTTCAAAAGGAGTTGTTTCATGTTTTGCAGGAACAATGTACCAACGGAATCCACTTGGTCCCTCATGTACACTCAACATATAGCCTACACCATGTCCTGTACCACATTTATAATCTATTCCCATATCCCACATAGGGCCCCTTGCTAATATATCTAAGTTGTAACCTCTGCAACCTCTTAAAAACTTAGCCATTGAAAGATTTATCATACCTCTAAGTACTGCTGTAAAATGAGTTTTTAATTCATTGTTTAATTCCCCAAGTACAAAAGTTCTCGTTATATCAGTAGTTCCTTCATAATAATGTCCTCCAGAGTCTACTAGTAACATATGCTCAGCTTTTACTTCATAATCACTATCTTCCGTTGCACTATAGTGCATCATAGCCGCATGTTCCTTATATCCTGCAATAGTTTCAAAACTTAAGTCAACAAATCCTTCTTGTTCTTTTCTAAGTTCTAACAACTTTTCAGAAGCACTAAGCTCAGTTATTTTTATTTTTCCTACATTATTTTTTAACCAGTACATAAATTTAGTACACGCTATACCATCTTTTATATAAGCATTTCTTGTATTTTTTAACTCTGTTTCATTTTTTATAGCTTTCATCAAAACAGATGGATTTTCTATTTCTATTTTTTCTATTTCATCAGAAATATTGTTATATAAAGAATAATTTGTTCTTTCTGGGTCTAACATTACACATTCTTTTTTATCAATATTTTTTATAAATTCATATATATCGTTATATGGTTTTATTTCTATATTAAATTTAGCAAAATCTGCCTTGATACTTTCATTCAATTTATTTTCATCTATAAATAAATAAGCTTTATCTAATGTTATTATCGCATATGCAAGTACTACTGGTGTATAACTTACATCATTTCCTCTTATATTAAATATCCATGCAACCTCATCTAGCGTTGTAACTACATGCATTGATGCATTATTTTTTCTCATAACTTCTCTTATTCTATTTATTTTTGATTCAAAACTTTCACCAGCATATTTAATATCTAATGCAAAAGCTGATTCTTCAGATAAAGCTGGTCTATTTTTCCAAATCATATCTACAAGGTCATATTCGTATTTTATAGTAATATTTTTTTCTTTAAGTGTTCTTGCTAAATCTAGACCTTCTAAAGCAGATATTAATCTTCCATCAAATCCTAAAGCTCCACCAACAGGTGTTTTCTCTTTAACAAACTCTTCTACAGTTGGTACCCCTTCTTCACCCATTTTAAATAAATCTATTCCACTACCTGCTAATTGATTTTCAGCTTGTATAAAGTATCTACCATCTGTCCATAATCCTGCTTGGTCCTTAGTTACAACAACTGTTCCAGCAGAACCAGTGAACCCTGACATAAATCTTCTAGCTTTAAAATATTCCCCAACATACTCACTTTGATGATTGTCTGCAGATGGAATTATATAAGCATCAATTTGCTTTTCTTCCATTATTTTTCTTAGTGCAGATATTCTATTTGATATACTCATTAATCTATCCACTCCCGAAATAAATATTTTAAAACATTACACTATAATATAATGTTTTAATAATAAATAGTATACATTTAGAATTAATCTCCTAAAATCAGATTTTAATTTGTATACTAGCCCCTATTCTAACTGTAATTATAATATAATGTTATGATATTTACACTATATATTAGCAATATTTTATATAAATATACTATTTTTTAGAAACATTATTCAATTATCAACCTATTCATAAAATTTAAAATAAAAATATTTTAACTTAATAAATTGAATTTTCTGTCTACTTAACTTTTATTTACTTATATTGACTTTAATCAATATGGTAATTACAATTATCTTAAAAGTTAAATTATAATAAATAAAATTTTAACTAATAATTTCGCAATTTATAGGGGGATTTATTAATGGATCAATTAAAATTACAAAGTATTTTAGACTCAATGAAGGAAAATAATGTACCACAATTAATAGTAGCTGACCCAGCTTCTATATGTTACTTAACTGGTCGTATGCTAAATTGTGGAGAAAGAATGCTTGCACTTTATCTTGATGTAGAAGGTAATCATAAGTTTTTCATAGGTAAACTATTCCCACAATCTACTCCAATTGAAGGAGCTGAAATAATCTACTTTGATGATATTGATGATTATGTAGGTATGTTAGCAAATGTAATGAGAGAAAACACTATAGTTGGTATAGATAAAGTATGGCCAGCTAAATTCTTATTACCTTTAATGAAAAAATTAAATGCTACTGAATTCATTGATGGTTCATTCATAGTTGATAATATTCGTCAAATAAAAAATGAAAAAGAGCAGGATTTAATGAGAGCTGCATCTAAATTAAATGATGAGGTTATGGAAAAATTACAACCACTTGTTAAAGAAGGTTATACTGAATTAGAAATGGCAGATAAAATTTTGGAAATGTATCTTGAAGGTGGAGCACAAGGTCACTCTTTTGATCCAATAATAGGATATGGTGCTAATGCTGCTGACCCTCACCATGAATCAGATAATTCAACTGGAAAAGTTGGAGATTCAGTTGTTTTAGATATAGGATGTGTAAAAGATGGATACTGCTCTGATATGACTAGAACAGTATTTATAGGTGAAGTATCTGAAAAAGCAAGAGAAGTATATGAAATAGTTAAAGAAGCTAACTTAAGAGGTATAGCTGCTTGTAAACCAGGTAACAGATTCTGTGATGTAGATAATGCTTGCCGTGATTACATAACTGAAAAAGGATATGGTGAATACTTCACTCATAGAACTGGTCACTCTATAGGTATGGAATGCCACGAATTCGGTGACGTTTCTTCTGTAAACGAAAATATATTAAAACCAGGTATGGTATTCTCTGTTGAGCCAGGTATATACTTAGAAGGTGAAGTTGGTGTTCGTATAGAGGATTTAGTTCTTATAACTGAAGATGGCTGCGAAGTATTAAATAATGTATCTAAAGAATTAACAGTTATAAAATAAACATCAACTTTTAAAATAATTAAAATAAAACGGTGAACATTCTGTTCACCGTTTTTATATTAATAATATTTATGTGTCTATTTATTATTTTTTTTAATTGCAGCTTGAGCAG
>NZ_JAGHFM010000294.1 GCF_017888745.1 Terrisporobacter sp.
GAGTTAAGTTAAATAAGCTTGGAACTAGTGAATGGAGTAGAGCAAAGGCAAAAGTTAAAAGGGAAATAGAGGATATGACTAAAGACCTCATAGAACTTTATGCTAAGAGGGAAAAAGTCAAAGGGTTTAAATTCTCTAAAGATACAGTTTGGCAAAATGAGTTTGAATCTCTTTTCCCTTATGAAGAAACAGAAGATCAGTTAAAAGCTATAAAAGAAACTAAAAAGGACATGGAATCTTCTAAGGTTATGGATAGATTAGTTTGTGGTGACGTTGGATACGGTAAAACAGAAGTAGCAATAAGGGCTATATTTAAAGCTTGTATGGATGGAAAGCAAGTAGCTGTATTAGTTCCTACAACTATTCTTGCTCAGCAGCATTACAATACTTTTAAGGAGAGATTTGAAGATTATCCTATAAGAGTGGAAGTATTGAGTAGATTTAAAACTGCAAAACAACAAAAAGATATTATAAATGATGCTAAAAAAGGTTTAATAGACGTATTAATAGGAACTCATAGAATTGTTTCAAAAGATATTAATCTACCTAAACTAGGACTAGTAGTAATAGATGAAGAACAGCGTTTTGGAGTTAAACATAAGGAATCTCTTAAAAAAATAAAGAATACTGTGGATGTATTAACTTTATCTGCTACGCCAATACCAAGAACTCTTCATATGTCACTAAGTGGTATTAGAGATATGAGTGTTATAGAAGATCCTCCTCAAGAAAGACATCCAGTTATAACTTATGTAACAGAAGCTAAGGAAAGTGTCATACAGGATGAAATAGAAAGAGAACTAGCTAGAGGTGGACAGGTATTTTTCGTATATAATAGAGTAGAAGGTATTGAAAAAATGGCAGCTACCATACAAAATTTAGTACCTGATGCTAGAGTAGCAGTAGCTCATGGAAGAATGACATCAAAATCACTTGAAAACATTATTTTCGATTTCTTGAACAAAGAGTATGATGTCCTAGTTTGTACAACGATTATTGAAACCGGGATGGATATTTCAAATGCAAATACTATGATAATTTATGATGCAGATAAAATGGGGCTAGCTCAACTGTATCAGTTAAGAGGTAGAGTTGGAAGAAGCTCTAGACAAGGATATGCATATCTTATGTATGAGAAAGATAAAGTTTTGAGTGAAGTTGCAGAAAAAAGATTAAAAGCTATTAAAGAATTTACTGAGTTTGGTTCAGGGTTTAAGATAGCTATGAGAGACTTAGAAATAAGAGGTGCAGGTAATATATTAGGTTCTCAGCAGCATGGACATATGGCAGTTATAGGATATGACTTATATGTAAAAATGTTAAATGATGCCATAAGAAAAGTTAAAGGTGAACCTATAATAGAAGAAGTAGATGTGGAAATCGATTTAAGTGTAAATGCATATATACCAGACTATTATATTGATGATGAATTAATAAAATTAGAAATGTATAAGAAGATTGCATGTATAGAAACTAAAGAAGATTTATCCGAAGTACAGGATGAATTAGAAGATAGGTTTTCAGATATACCTAAGCCTGTTGAAACTTTATTAAATATTGCTTATATCAAGTTTATGTGCAAAAAACTTAAGATAGAAAAAGTAAGACAAGTTAAAAATGAAATCATACTAGCACCTTTAACTAGATACAAAACTAAAGAAACATTGGGTCACAAAATAGTTAAAGAGTTAGAAGAATTATTAGAAAAAATGTGTAATATCAAAAATTAAATCAAGAGGTGTTTTATGGGAAAAATATTATCGTTGATTTTATCATTGATGGTAACAATATCATTGGCAGGATGTAGTTCAAATAAGGCAGTCGCTACCGTAAATGGTACAGATATTATTTTAGGCAACTACGAAAAAACATTAGCTTTAAATAAATCTTCTATGGAATTATATTATGGAAGTGAAATATGGTCACAAGAAATTGAAGAAGGAAAAACTTATGAAGATTCATTAAAAGAAATGGTTTTAGAATCAATGATTACTTCAGAAGTTATATACCAAAAGGCTGAAAAAGAAGGTATATCACCAACAGATAAAGAATTACAAGAGGAAATAGATACTTTTAAAGAAAAAATAAAAAATGATGATGCTTATCAAAAACAGCTTAAAGAAATAGGTATAAATGATAAGTTTTTTAAATATCAATTTGCTAGGGATTTAGCTAATGATAATTTAAAAAATAAATTTGCTAAAGATGCAAATATTACTGATGAACAAATGAAAAAGTACTATGAAGAAAATAAACAAAGCTTTTATATAGATACTGTTACAGCATCTCATATATTAATAAAAACTCAAGATGATAAAGGTAATGAATTATCAGCAGAGAAGAAAAAAGAAGCTAAGAAAAAAGCAGAGGAAATTCTTGCTAAGGTGAAAGCGGGAGATGATTTCTCCGAATTAGCTAAAAAGTATTCTGAAGATACGGCATCAGCTACAAATGGTGGAAGCTTAGGTACATTTGGTAGAAATGAGATGGTGGCTGAATTTGAGGATGCAGCATTTGATATGACAGCAGGAGAAGTTTCTGAATTAGTAGAAAGTCAATTTGGATATCATATTATAAAAGTATCTGATAGAGTGAATAAACAACAAACTTTTGATGAAGTAAAGGATGAAATAAAGGATACATTAGTTGATAATGAATACAACGAATACGTTGTGAAGTTAAAAGACAATTCAAAGGTAGAAGCTAAAGAAGATATTGTAAAATCAGTTAAATTCTAATATAATAAGCTATGTCCAAATTAGGATATAGCTTTTTTTGTATATTTTTCTTGTCAATGGTAAAAATATATACATATTAAAGACAGTAATGGAGGGATTAATAAATAAATGAGAGCTACAGGAATAGTTAGAAGAATAGACGATCTAGGAAGAGTTGTTATTCCTAAAGAAATAAGAAAAACTCTTAGAATAAGAGAAGGAGACCCTTTAGAAATATTTACAGCTAAAGACGGAGAAGTAATCTTAAAAAAATACTCTCCAATAGGAGAATTAAATGAATTCTCTCAAGAATATGCAGAAACATTAGGTGAAATACTAGGCCAAGGAATCGTTGTAACAGATTTAGATTCTATAATAGCTGTATCAAAATTACCTAAAAAAGATTATAGAGAAAAAAGCATAAGTAATGAATTAGAACAGTTAATTGAAAATAGAGTAGTTAAACATGCTAAAGATAATAAAATGATACCATTATATAAAGATGATTCTACTCAATATAGCGGTCAAATAATTATGCCAATAATAAGCGATTCAGGAGACTGCATAGGTTCAATCTCAGTAGTTACTAAAGAAAACGAAGTCTTCTCTGAAGATATAGAAAAAATACTAAAAATAGCAGCTAGCTTTTTAGGAAAACAAGTACAATAAATGATTATTAGGCCCTTCGAAAGAGGGCCTTTAATATTTACATAAATTAATCACAAAAAAATTAAAAAATGCTAAATTGTTGAATATACTATTATAGATATGTTATATTAAAGTTTGTTATAGAATTAAATGGAGGTATATTGTTATGAGCAATAACACGAATAAAGAATCGTTTTTAAAAGGTGCGCTTATACTTGGATTAGCAGGTATAATTACTAAGATCATGGGGGCCTTTTTTAGAATTCCTCTTGGAAATATAATTGGTTCAACGGGGTTGGGATATTATCAAGCAGTATATCCTGTATATACTTTATTTTTAACACTGGCTACGGCAGGGTTTCCTACAGCACTTGCCAAATTAGTTTCAGAACAAAGAGCAGTAGGTGATTTTGGTGGAGCAAATAAGACATTTAGAATATCATATACAGTTTTATTTATTACTGGATTGATATCATTTTCATTTTTCTTCTTTGGAGCAGACTTTATATCTACAGTGATTTTGAAAAATGAAGGTGCATATGCAGCATTAATTGCTATTTCTCCTGCATTATTATTTGTACCATTAATGTCTTCTTATAGAGGGTATTTCCAAGGAAGAAGAGAAATGTCTAAAATAGCTATTTCTCAAATAATTGAACAGTTTTTTAGAGTAGTATTAGGATTATTTTTAGCATCTATGCTTATGAAAAACTTTGGAGAGCAAATGGGAGCTGCTGGTGGAGTACTAGGAGCTGCAATAGGTGGATTTGCATCAGCTATATTTTTAATTTACATATATTTAAGAAGTAGTAAATCTAGAAAAGCTGAAATGGCTCAAAGTAAACATATAAAACTTGAAAGTACAGCTACTATATTAAAAAGATTATTATATGTTGCTATACCTATAAGTATAGGTGCATGCGTAATGCCTTTGGTAAACATGGTAGATAGTGTAATAGTAGTAAGAAGACTTACGGAGACTGGATTTAATATAGAACAAGCCAATTCATTACTTGGTCAATTGTCAGGAATGGCAATATCAACTGTAAACTTACTTATAGTTATAGACCAAGCTATAGGTATGAGTTTGGTACCAGCTATTTCAGAAGCTTATGCACTGAAGCAGATGAAGCGAGTAAGAAAAGAAGCTAAGACAGGTTTAAAAACTATATTATTAGTTACTTTACCAGCTACATTTGGATTTGCAGCTCTTGCAGGGCCAATAATGAAACTATTATATCCAGCTGAACCAGCATCTCTTGGAACCATGTTATTAGTAGTGTCTCCATGTGCAGTATTCTTAGGTTTAATATATGCACAGAATGGAATACTACAAGGCATGGGAAAACCTATGGTTCCAGTTATAGCTTTAGCTATAGGTATGATATTTAAAGTAGTACTAAGTTATGTATTAACAGGTATACCATCAATAAATATAATAGGTTCTGGAATAGGTACTTTATCAGCATACGCAGTAGCATCTATAATAGAGTTTATTTATATAAGGAAACATCTGAAATTAAAATTATCACCAAAAGAATTCATTATAAAACCATTGATAACGGTTATAACAATGTACGTAGTTGTTAAATTATCATATGGATTTATGGTAGATTTCTTAGGAAATTCATTATCAACTCTAATATCTATAGCTATAGGTGGAGTTGTTTATGGATTAGTATTATTAGGAATAGGTGGAATTAGAAAAGATGAAATTTTAACTCTACCAAAAGGCGAAAAAATATATAGAATCTTAAATAAACTTAAACTTATGAAATAAAAATATAAAATAAAAGGGGATAAGGTCTATGAGTATATAATCTTATCCCTTAAATATAGGAGAAAAAATATGGGAAAAATATCTATTGTAGGACTAGGTCCTGGAGATTATTCTTTAATTAGTCAAGGTGTACTAGATGCATTAAGTAATAGTTCAAATGTTTACTTAAGAACTAAGAAACATCCAACAGTAGATCAACTAGAAGAAAAGGTTAAATATATAGCTTTAGACTACTTTTATGAGAATGAAGAAAATTTTGAAGAAGTATATACAAAGATTTCTCAGTTCATAATAGATAAGGGCAAAACTGAAGAATTGGTATATGCTGTTCCAGGCCATCCAAGAGTGGCAGAAAAGACAGTAAGTATAATAGAGAGCTTAGCTAAGGAAAACAATATAGAACTTGAAATAATACCGTCTATGAGCTTTGTAGACGCAATGTATAACTACATAGGTGTAGATCCAGCAGAAGGATTTAAATTATTAGATGCTTTTGAGTTAGAACAATCTTATATTGATACAAATACTAATACAATAATAACTCAAATATATGATCACTTTATAGCCTCTAATGTTAAATTAAAGTTAATGGAACATTACGATGATGAACAAGAAATATGCATAGTAAATGGGGCAGGAATTAAAGGATTAGAAAGTAAAACATATGTAAAACTTTATGAGTTAGATAGACAACCTGAACTATTTAGTTATTTAACAAGTTTATATATACCAAAAAGTAGTAAAAAATTATATAATACAGTACATGATCTACAAAATATAATGAAAAAGTTAAGAAGTCCTGAAGGTTGTGAGTGGGATATGAAACAAACTCATGATTCACTAAAAAAATATCTTATTGAAGAAGCTTATGAGGTAGCTCAAGCAATTGATAATGATGACATTGACGAATTAATAGAAGAATTAGGAGATGTACTTTTACAAGTTATTTTCCATTGCCAAATAGGTGAAGAAGAAGGATATTTTAATTTAGGAGATGTGTCAAGTAGCATTTGTAATAAATTAATACACAGACACCCTCATGTTTTTAAAAATATTGATGTAGATATGAATAAATTTGATAAAACATGGGAAGATTTGAAAAAGGAGGAAAAGGGAGAAACCACAGTTACTGAAGGTTTAGAACGAATTCCTCAGTTTTTGCCAGCTCTTACTAAAGCAGAAAAAATACAACATAAGGCAGCGTTGGTAGGGTTTGACTGGGATAATATTGACGATGTTTGTAAAAAAGTTGAAGAAGAATACAAAGAACTACTTGACGAATGTAAATCAAGGAATATAAAATACATAAAGGAAGAGTTAGGCGATTTATTATTTTCAATAGTAAATTTGGCAAGATTTTTAGAAGTTGATCCTGAAGAAGCATTAAACCTAACTAGTAAAAAATTTATCAAAAGATTTAAATTTATAGAACATAATGCTACACAAATGAATAAGACATTAGAAGAGATGACATTAGAGGAAATGGATGAACTTTGGGAAAAGGCTAAATTTCAATAAATAATAGAAGGAAATTTTATTAATATATAGAACTTAAAAAAAGAGTTTTATATGAACACATTTTAGGAGGTAAGAATAATGAATAAAGCTGAATTAGTATCAAAAATGGCAGAAAAAAGTGAATTAGAGTTAACTAAAAAACAAATAGAAGATGCATTAAATGCATTTATGAGTTCTGTAGAAGAAGCATTAGTTAATGGAGACAAAGTTCAATTAGTAGGTTTCGGAACTTTCGAAACAAGAGAAAGAGCTGCTAGACAAGGTAGAAACCCAAGAGACCCACAACAAGTTATAAATATACCAGCTTCTAAAGCTCCAGTATTCAAAGCTGGAAAAGTTTTAAAAGAAGCTATAAACAAATAAGAATATAATACATTGATAAATAGATAAAAGTGTGGGAATACCACACTTTTTCTGCATATTAGGGAGGTATCATGAGACTAGATAAGTTTTTAAAAGTATCAAGAATAATAAAAAGAAGAACAGTTGCAAAAGAAGCTTGTGATAAAGGCATAGTTACAATAAATGGAAAGTTAGCAAAATCTTCTTCTGAGGTTAAGATAGGGGATATCTTAGAAGTGACTTTTGGAGAAAAAAAGATGAAATTTAAAATAACTGAAATAAAAGAGCATGTACTTAAAGCAGAAGCTAAGGAAATGTATGAGATAATAGAATAATATTTATATAACCTCAGTATATTATATTAGGAGTAATTTATATATACTGGGGGGATATGATGGAACATAGTATAAGTCTAAAAGAAAGATCAAGCCTAGTTATATCAGGTGTAGATCATATATATTCTTTTAATGATAAGAGAGTAGAACTTTTAACATCTGCAGGACGATTAATCGTAGAGGGTGAAAGTTTGGATATGAGTAAGCTTAATTTAGAAGAAAGTATAATTAGTGTTGAGGGGACAGTGAATTCTTTAAATTATGTAAAAGATAAAAAACCTGAGGAAAAATTCTTGAAAAAGGTATTTAAATAAGTATGGGATTTTTCATAGAAGATATAAACATATTTTATCTAACTCTTTATGGTGGTATAGTAATAGGATTACTATTTGATTTTTATAGGTCTTTAAGAAGAAATTTTAAAGTAGTAAGGAAAATATCATTTTTATTTGATTTGATATTTTGGATATTAATAACTGTAGTTATATTTATAACTATAAACACTTTAGAAAAGTTTGATTTAAGATACTATCATTTTGTAGCCTTGTTTTTAGGTTTTGCCTTATATTACTACACTATAAGTAAATATGTTTTTATAGTATTCAATAAAATAATTTCTTTTATTACAAGCTTATTCAAAAAAACTGCACATTACATAGTCAGTTTTTTAAACAATTTGTATTACATTATTATCTATTCAATACATCTTATATTTGATATTATTTGTTATATACCAAGTGTACTTTTATCTAACAAAAGAAAAAGAAAAAATAAAAAGGGTGTAGGGATATGAAAATATTAAAAAGATTTTTACCGCAATCAATAATTGTTGGCTTATTTGTATTTTTTTTAGTGTTTAGTATCATAACAGGTTTTATATTTCAAATACAAAAGATAAATCAGTATAAGGCTGAAATAATACAAATTAACAATGAGATAGAAAATACTAAAGAGGAAATAAATAGGTTAGAAAAGTTATGCAATGAAAATGACTTAGAAGAAGTTGCTAGAAATCAACTAGGTATGATTAAATCTAATGAGATAATATATGTAGATTCAATTGAAAGAGATAACTAAGTTATCTCTTTTTCGTTTATAATAAAGTATAAGTTTTATATAAGGAGGACGAGAGATGAAAATAGGAACTATTGATATAGGAACAAATTCTATGAGACTTTTAATAGCAGATTATAAAAATAACAAAATAGAGAATAGAAAAAAATATATAAATACAACTAGAATAGGCCAAGGGGTTGATGAAAAAGGTTATATCACTGAAGATGCTATGGAGAGAAATTTAAATGCTTTAAAAGAATTTAATGATATATGCAAAGAGCAAAATTGTGAGGAAATTTACTGTATGGGTACATCAGCTTTAAGGGACAGTAAAAACGGGAAGGAATTTGTTAAAAGAGCAAAAGATATTACTGATATAGACGTTAAGATAATATGTGGTGATGAAGAATCTAATTTAGGCTTTTTAGGCGTGCTAGAGGGAACTGAAGGAGATAAGAAGGATAATATTTTAGTTATAGATATAGGTGGAGGATCAACAGAATTCATATTTGGAAATGAGGAAGGAATAAAGTTTTGTAAAAGTGAAAATGTAGGTGCTCTTAGAATGACAGAAAAGTTTATTACTACAGATCCTATAAATGAAGAGGACTTTAACCGTATGCATTCTTTTATTGAAAGCACTATTTCTTCAACATTAAAAATACTTAAAAATAAAAAAATAAGTAAATTAGTTGGAATCGGAGGGGCTATAACTTCAGTTTCAGCTATAAATCAACAATTAGAAGTATATTCTATGGAAAAAGTACATAATAGTGAGGTTGCAAAAAAAGATATAGAAAAAATTCTACAAAATTTAAAAAAGATGACATTAAACGATAAGAAAACAATAAAAGGCCTACAGCCTAAAAGAGCGGATATTATAACAGCTGGTGTAACAATATTGAATATTATAATGGAAAAATTAGAATTTGAAAAAATAATGATAAGTGAATATGATAATTTGGAAGGCTTAATGTGTCAAAAATCAAAAAAAATGTCTTAATTTTTTAGGAATATCTAAACCAATTGTGACAAAATATAATTCTCCCCTTTGATATAATTCATTGTAAACAAAGGAGGAGATTTTTTATGGAGAGAAATGGGGCTGCTGTAAAGAGCAGAGGATTTAATATTAATAAAATAAGAATTGATAGATATATAAATTTCAAAACAGCAATTTTTATGGCAATAGGGTTCTTACTTAGCCGATTTACTATAGTAGATGAAATATCACCTTTTGGTATAGCATTCTTTCTATTTTTTATAAAATTAGATTATTATAAATATCCAGTTTTTTTATCTACTTTATTAGGAATATTGCTATCATTTAATAAC
>NZ_JAGHFM010000295.1 GCF_017888745.1 Terrisporobacter sp.
TAACGGTTATTGTAATTCTAGATTAGAATTTATTAAGAGATTAGAGGAAGAACAAATAAAAAGAGATAAAGAGTTTATGAGTTACTATAGAGGATAATATGAAAAAAGATAAATATTATAAAATGACAGAAGAAATATTAAAAGACTATAATAATACATTGCATGTAATAGAGCTTATTAATTTGGAATTGGAAGAAAAGGCGAATATAGATCATGCAGATAAATTGAAATATATTAAGAATAAGCATGAAATAATTATTAAGAAATTAGATATAGCTATTAATAGCATGAGTGATGAAGAATACTGTCTATTTGACAGTTTATATATAAATAAAGAAAGACCTCTTAATATAATGTGTAAATTAAATGTATCTAAAAGCACATATTATGAGTTAAAAAAGAAGTTAATATTTAAAGTTAGTGAAATAATATATCCTAAGTGTATAAGGGATATGCATGAGAGCCATTTATTTTAGTTTAGAAGCTATTTTAAATGGCTTTTTTATTACAAGGATATTTATAATAATTTTAAATATGTAGGAAACTTGTGTATTAAAGTAACATTAATATGTTTAAAAAGTAAAAATTGACAAAAATCATTACAAGAATTGAGTTGGTGTTATAATATAAGAAAGGTCGCAATTGTTATATATTGCGAACTACACCAGCAGTGTTTTTGATGTTTTTATATGAATTTAGTATGTTAAGTTTATTCAAAATAGAAATCAACTATATTGGCAAAGTTAAAATATTAATAATTAGTAAATTTATTTAAGATAATATATAATTAGATACATATGGAAAAATATACAATAATAGAGGGGATTAAAAGGAGATATGAAAAATAAAAAAATTTTAATGATAGTATGGATACTAATATTAATACTAATAACAAGGTGTACAAGTTCAAATACAACAAAAATAAATATTTTAGCAACTACAGATTTGCATGGAGAAGTATCATATGATATAAGTGAATACATAAAATCAGAAAAAGAAAGCAATTCCAATACAGTAGTAGTGGACGCAGGTGATTTTTTTGATATGGGGGATTATGGAACAACAATGATGAAGTATTTTGATGATAGACAAAATAGTATAAAGCAAGGAAAAGAGGAATATATAGAAATGCCCTTAGCAAAAGAAATGAAAGATGCAGGATATGATACAGTAGTGCTAGGAAATCATGAGTTTGTGTCAAACAATAAATTCTACTTAGACAGTATGGTATCAGACTTTGAAAAATATAACATAGATGTTTTATCAGCAAATACTTACAATAAAGATAATACAAGTTATGTAGAGCCATATACCATAAAAAAAATAGAAACAGAATATGGAAATGTAAATGTAGGTATACTTGGACTTACTATAAAAGAAGTAGGTGAATCTGGTGATGATTCTAGAGAACTAAAAGATATACCACAATATAATGAAGAATTATATATAAATGACTTAGTAGAAGAAGCTAATAAATGGGTAAAAGTGATGCAAGAAAAAGAAAATCCAGATGTAATAATAGCAGTAGTTCATAGTGGTGAAAAGCCTAAACAACCGAAAAATCCAGGGAATAGAATACAAGAAATAGCACAAAAAGTAGATGGAATAGATGCAATAGTTGCAGGTCATACACATAAAACTTTTGAACAGCATAATTATAAAAATAGTCAAGGTGAAGAAATTATAGTAACTCAACCTGGAAAGAATGGAGAGGCCATATCTAAAATAACTTTTGAACTAAAAAATAATAATGGTGAGTGGAATATAGTAAACAAATATGTAAATTTAACAAAATTTAATACAAGTAAGTTTGATGAATCTATAGGTGAATTACTATGTAATATATCAACTTTAAAATCAACAGATAAAGAAATACATTTAAATGAAGTAACTCCATTTCAGTGGGACAAGGCTTATGTATTTGATATAAATACTAATATAGAAAAAATATACGAAACAATTGGATACAAGTGGCAAAGTATTATATCAAAAGAAAAAGATAGTGAAATACAAATGGTATTTATGAAAGATGACAAAGTAGTATGTTATTTATATGGTGACATGGATATGATGAGGATAAGTGTTAATTTTGATAAAACATCTTATAAAGATAGTGTTATAGAAATTTATCCTAATAAAAATGATAAATTTAAGGTAGAAAAAGGAGAAGAAGAGCTTGATACAGATTTGACATATATATCAAAATAGTAAAATACACTCTATGAGCAATTTTAATATATTGCGAAGCAGAAGGGTAGGAGCAGTCCTCCTACCCTTTATGTTTTATTATGAACGTTTTTTGGAATGTTTCCAAAACGAATAAAATGAGTACAACAATTTTATAATAGATTTAAATATGGCAAATGTTGAAATATGGATATTTTATTAGTATTCAGTTGTGCAACCTTTTGTAGCACTTCCAAAACGAATAAAATGCGGTCAAATTAGGTTTATATCTATATAAATGTTGAAATATCAATGTTTTATAGTAAACTATGGGTGCAACTTTTTATGGATAGTTCACCTAAAATTAGCTTAGTATTTAGGAGGTTTTAAATTGTTATTATATGAATTAGATATAAAAGATATAAGGAAATACATAGATGATAATAAAGAAAGTATTAATATAAATAATACTAAGATATATTTAGATAGACAAAAGACTGGATACGGCCATAAAACTTTATTGATTTGTCCAAAGTGCGGAGAAAGAAGAACTAAATTATATTCAAAGGATAATGAAACCATAGGATTAAGTTGTAGATCATGTATAGGAACTAATATTTATAAGAATAGAACTGATATATATGATGAGGGAGGAATGGCGTTAATAGAGTATAAACTTTACAAGCTTCTAAAAAGTATTGATTATAAAAGATCAATAACAAATAAGCATATACCCTTTGATTATAGATTTTATTGGAACTGTAAGCCTAAATACATGAGATATAATAAGTTTACTCTTATACTGAAACAATTAACCGCATTATCAGCTATGAGAGATACAGTTATAATACAGAAGTGTAATTATGACACTAGATATGTAAATGCACTATTAAATAGCAACTCACTTAAAAGTCTTGAATTTAATGAAATATTTGATGCTATATGGTTTCATAAAATATAGTATTCGGAGTTTTCGGAGTCCTTAAAAAAGAGTAACCTACAGTTTTTACAGTCCCTAAAAAATAGTCAGTTCATCAAGCGAAAAATTTCTCTCGGCGTTATAGCTTCTATAGGAAATAAAGGGTACGTTGAAACACCGACACCTTATTGAGTAGGATGAAACGTCCCATCCATACAGGAAAGTTAGCTCAATACAAAAACAGTATTGAGAAGCTATATTTTAAATATGTATATTATGCATTTTGTGTATATATTCCGCTGTCGACCAAATCGACCGCGAACCCTGTTCCTTTTAAATCAATAATATATTATTTATTAAAGGACACCCTTGGAATTTCAACAAAAGGAAATTTTTACTTATACTTGATGAGCCTTTAATTTTTGAGATAATTCAATTTTAAGCGTTCTATTATATGTAATACCGATTTTATGATATTTGGGTATCGGCTAAACCGACACCTGATAATATGAGCTTCGTAATTTACGATGCTAAGGTCGCAATTCGCTACCATAGATAGTGTTAGCAAAAATAGTAAAATATGATTTGTGGAGGTAACAAAATGTTCCTCCCTTTTATGATGCCTTGAATTAGGGCGTCGGCGATTTGGAGACTCCCTAATTAACTCAATTCAATTTTGGATTAACATCTATACCAATGATATAGCTTCTTATTACTAAATTAGATTGAGTATCTTAAAAATGGATAAGGTTAGGATTAGGTACTAATAATAAATGGTCCATAGTTACCCTAAGATTACCCTAAGGTTATAGAATTTATCCTACACATTTTACGCCCTCTAAAAAGAGTATTCGGAGATTTCGGAGTTCTTAAAAAGAAGTACTCTGACTTTTCTGACTCCCTAAAAGGTAAATTATCGGCCTTTTCGGCTACCCTAAAAAAGATACTCGGTTATTATTCGGCACTTTCGGCAGTCTTAAAAA
>NZ_JAGHFM010000296.1 GCF_017888745.1 Terrisporobacter sp.
ATCATCAACAATAACTGTATTTATCTTAACTTTAAGTCCTAGTTCTAAGCATTTATCTATAGAAGATAATACATTTGATAATTTATCGAATTTAGTAAGTTTCTTAAATCTATCTTTTTTCAAAGAATCTAAACTTATATTCACTCCTGTTAATCCATTATTCTTAAGATTCTCTATTTTGTCATGTAATAAAACACCATTTGTTGTTATGTATATTTCTTCTATTCCATCTATATTGTTTAATTCATATATTAAGTTTTCTATATTTTTTCTGACTAAAGGCTCTCCACCTGTAATACGAATTTTTTTTATACCTAAATCAGCACACTGAGTTGCAATTTTTATTATCTCATCATTAGTCAAAATATCCTTATGACATGTGCTTAGTATATTATTTTCATCTATACAATATATACATTTTAAATTACAATCTTCTGTTACAGAAATCCTAAGATAGTCTATTTTTCTCCCAAATTTGTCTATCATAATGTTAGTGGTTACTTACTAAAAATTAAATTCCCCACTTTTACCTCCTGTTTTCTTTAGTAAAAATGTATTTTCAATGACCATTCTTTTATCCATTGCTTTACACATATCGTAAATTGTTAAAGCAGTTATAGTAGCTGCTGTTAGTGCTTCCATTTCTACACCTGTTTTGCCTACAAGTTTTACTGTGGCTAATATTTTTATCTTACTTTCAACTTCATCTATTTCATAATCTATATTACACTTTGTTATCATTAATGGATGACACATTGGTATTAAGTCAGATGTTTTTTTCGCTGCCATTATACCAGCTACTCTAGCCACACCTAATACATCACCTTTTCCCACTTCACCATTTTTTATACAATCTAATGTTTCTTTGCTTAGAGAAATAGTAGAACAAGCAGTTGCTATTCTTTCATTTTCTTTTTTTTCAGATACATCTACCATTACGGCATTACCATTTTTATCAAAATGTGTTAACTTATCCATGATTAGTTCCTCCTATTTACCAAATGAACAATGAGGGAAAGAACATATTTCACAATTTAAGCACATTCCTCCATTACCATACATTGCAATATCTTCTAATGATAATTTTTCATCAGCTAAAACCCTTGGTAGTACTAAATCAAATATAGTTCTCTTAGAATACATAGCACAGCTTGGAACTCCCAAAATTGGTGTGTTTTTATAGTATGCTAATAAAAACATGGCTCCAGGTAATACTGGTGCACCGTAAGTTACAATTTCTCCATTGCAATCTTTTATAGCTGATGGTGTAACATCATCAGGATCTACACTCATACCACCAGTGCAAATTATCATATCTACTTTATCTTCCTCTATGGATTTTAATACATTTTCAGTAATCATTTCCTTATTGTCTGGAAGAATTACTTGTCTAACTATTTCACTACCATAGTACTCTAGTTTTTCTTTCATAACTGGTAAAAAAGCATCTTTTATTCTTCCTTTATATACTTCATTACCAGTAGTTATAAGTACAGCTTTTTTAGGCTTAATTTCTTTCACACTTATAATTTTTTCATTTATTATTTTTTCAGCTTCTAAAATCTTTTTCTCGTCTATTATTAATGGAATAACTCTTGTTGCTCCTATTTTTTCCCCTACTTTAACTGGAGTATTATTATGCATAGTAGCTACTATTATTTCTCCTAATAAATTAAGTTTTAAAAGTTCATCTTTATTTATTTTTAATACTCCTTGTCTAGCAGCAAAGAAGTCTATTTTTCCTTCTTTTATTTCTTCTGATATGGAGCATCCTTCACCAAGTACCAAGTCTTTTATTCTTATAGCTGCATCATTTTCATGAAGCTCACCTTCTTTTTGTTCCCAAACATATATATGTTCCTTACCTATATCTAAAAGTTTTGGTATATCCTCTTCTTTTATTACATGACCTTTTTTAAATAATCTTCCCTTAAATTCTCCTGGAACTATTTTAGTAACGTCATGAGATAAAATGCAACCTACAGCATCTTCAATTCTTATTTGTTTCATATACTAATCTCCCTAAATTCTCTCTTTGTTCAAATTATGATAAATAGTTATAAGAAATATTGATATACTAAGTATAACAAATAATATAATTATAGAACTTTCACTTTGACTTGCTTCTATTGCATTATACATTGCCATTGGTAGTGTCTGTGTTTTTCCAGGTATATTTCCAGCCACCAAAATAGTTGCTCCAAATTCACCTAGAGACCTAGCAAAAGATAATAATAATCCACTATAAATACCTTTTTTACATAGTGGTAATATTATTTTATTAAATATTTGAAAATCATTTGCTCCATCTAATTTACCGGCATTAATTATATCTTCTTCTATTGAAAAAATAGATGTTTTTATACTTTGGTACATAAGCGGCAATGTAACTATGACAGATGCTATAATAGAAGCATATATTGTGAAAATTATTCTTACATTAAAATATTTTTCTAAAATCACACCTATAAAACTATTTTTCCCTAACATTACTAATATGATATATCCTATGGCTGATGGAGGTATAAACATAGGTAAAAGTATTAACATATCTATAATATTTTTCTTTTTATTTTTTTTATAATTATTAAAATATACAAGTAATATAGCTATGATAAAAGTAATTATTACAGATATTACAGAGACTTTTATAGATGTAATAGCAGAATCAATTATCGTATTATTCATTTATTAAAAATCCGTATTCTTTTAATATTTCCTTTGAGCTTTTAGAATTAATAAACTCAATTATTTTTTTACCATCTTCATTACCATTTATAGGTGCTAATGTATAATTTATTTTTTCATGTGTGTCTTCTGGAATTTCTAATACAACCTCACTTTTTTTCAAATCTAAAGTATCACTTTTATAAACTATTCCCAAATCAACTTCTGATGTTTCCACATAATTTTTAACGGCTGATACATCTTTTCCATACACTAAATCTTTTTCTATTTTATTGAAAATACCTAGTTTTTCTAGAGACTCCTTTGCATATTGACCTGCTGGAACAGTATCAATTTGACCTATAGCCATAGTTACATCATATTTTAATATATCTTCTAAACTTTTAATATCATATTCACACTTTTCACTTTTAATTAGTACTAGTGAATTACTTATTGGGACTGTTACATCTTCTTCTTTAACCATATTTTCATCTACTAATTCATTCATAAACTTTTCATTAGCTGAGAAGAAAACATATGCATCTGCTCCATTTGCAATTTGATTTTTTAAAGTTCCAGAGCCACCATAATTTACATTAACCGTTACATTATTTTCTTTTTCATATTCTTCGATTATTTTATTGATTGGATCTGAAAGGCTTGTAGCCACACTTATTGTTAATTCCTTTTGTGATGATTTATCACACCCAGTAAGTGTAAAAATACAAAGTATAATACTTAATAATTTTATTTTCTTGCGCATTCTTTTGCCTCCCCAAGTAATATTTCAATTCCATGTTTTACATCATCTAATACAAAGTCTAATGCTTCTTTACATGCCTTAGGACTTCCTGGTAAATTAATTATTAGAGTGTTTTTTCTAATTCCAGAAGTTGCTCTTGATAACATAGCTCTTTTTGTAATTTGTAAACTGTAAAATCTTATAGCTTCAACAATACCTAGAGCTTCTCTTTCTATTACAGATTTTGTTGCTTCTGGAGTTATGTCTCTCTTTGAAAATCCTGTTCCACCTGTTGTTAAAAGTAAATTTACTTCCAAGTTGTCACACATGTTTGTCATTTCTTTTTCTAGTAAGTCTTTTTCATCTGGTAAAATTACTTTTTTTACTACTTTAAATCCATTTTTGCTTACTATTTCTTCAACAACTTGTCCACTTTTATCTTCTCTTTCTCCTTGGTAGCCTTTATCGCTACTTGTTATAATTCCTACTGTAAACATTTTTATCCTCCAAATTGTTAATTTAAACAAATTTCCCTAATATATCCTAATATTCATCATATAACCATTATTATAACACATATATTCCAGGCTAATAAATATTTATTGTACGTATTTTTAATAAATTTATATATTATAATAACAAAAGGTATTAATCTATTAATTAATGACTGAGAATATCAAAAATAATGTGGTTTATTTCAACCTAATATGAAAAAAGTAGGTAGCCATATAGACTACCTACTTGAAATTATTTAATTTATACTATTTCATTCCATGACCTTTTCCTTTATCTACACCAGTTACCTGAATAGATTCTATATTTCCGTCAACAAACTTAACTTCAAACGCTTGGCCAAATCCTTTTACAAGTCTACCAACTTTTATATCTAATTCAAACATATCGAAATCCATATTTTTAAACATAGACATCATCTTAGGATCATGAACTTCATCGAACTTATTGAATATATCTTCACTTACTTCAGTAAGTATATTAGCTTCACAAGTAAATGATAATCTAGTTCTTGCAAATATTGTTCTTGATTCATTTTCATCTTCTATAATCATCACAGAACACTTATGGTTGTCTCTTAAATTATAGTAGTGCTCTGCCACCCTACTTAAGTAAACATAAATTTTTTCACCTATCATTACAAATGGTGCATAACTTATAGCTGGTTTTCCTTCACTATCTATTGAGCTTATTATTAAGCTTTTTTGTTTTTTTAATAAATTTTCCATAGTATACCTCGTTGTCCTATTATAATCTTATATTTAATATATTTTCTATCATCCATAAACATCCTCTAAATCCCATATATGGTGTTGATGGATATATATTTATTCTGTGTAAATTTGGATTGCTGACTTGTAAGTCAAATTTTGAATTATGCTTCATGTCTAATGTAACACCATCAGCTAGTAATAATAAAAGTTCTGCTTCTTTTAGATATTTCATTCTTGGTAATTCTTCAGAACTTACTATTATAGAATCATCTTCACAACTTGTTTTATATAATATTTGCTTTCTATCAATACTAATACCTAACTCTTCTAACAAGTCGCTCATACCAATTACTGTATCATAATCTCCAAATATTGCTGCATTTTTACATCCTTCATAGAAGTAAAATTTACGTTTAACTCCAAATATATGATTCTTAACACTTTGTATTTCTTTATTTAGATTTTCTTCATTTACATCCCATGAAGTTATATTTTTTACAGTATCTATAAATTTAATACTATTTTTTAATCCATACATATTTACATATACATATGGTATACCAAATTTCTTTTCCATAAATTTAGCTGCTTTTAGACCTTCTTTTCTTATAACAATATTTAAAGAGGCAAGTGATGCTCTTTCAATTTGTTCAACACTTGTATAAGCAGTAAAAGTTGTATTTACTTTTTTATCAAATATAACATCCATCATTCTCTCTAATTCATTAACATCTGATAAAAAATTGTATTTGTCTATATTTGAACCAATTATATTATATCTTTGATTTGACTCTTCAATGTTTAACTCTTCTCTAGATTTAACCATATTTTTTACAATCATCATAAGTGCATTTTCAACACCTCCATTGTAGTCATCCTTAAATCCTGCTGTAGTTATTGGTATAAGATTTGCACTAACTTTATCTTCTAACATTGTACACACACTACTAACATCTGCACCTATTACTGATGATACTGAAGATGCCATTACAAAAATATATTTTGGTTTCATATTTTCATCAACTTCTAATATAGATTTTTCTAATCTATCATATTTCCCAAAAGTAATATCACTTTGATCCATATGAGTTGAATATATCTTTGCTTTATCATCGCCGTTTAAACTTCCAACTACTTCTATACCGTAATGAGTAGTTCCTGCTGGACCAAATTCTATAATACAAGCACCTTCTATTGATGAAAGTGTCCATATCATACCCATTCTATCATTTGCTACTGGAAAATACTTATATACTGACATTCATCATTCCTCCCATCTTAGTATCTTTATCTAGTGAAAATAATTTAATTAGACTTTCCATCATACCAATCGGAAGCTCATAACCTATTTTTTGTGCATGATCATCTAATGTAATTTGCATAAGTCCCTTCTCTTTTAATAACATTGGGTTTTCATGACCTATATAAACATCTCCACCAATTGTTTCATATAATTCTCTAAGAGGAGCAATATTTGCAATTCTACTTATGTATGGATTGAACCCTTTTTTAGATATATTATCTTTATATATTAAGTCTTGCTCATATAACTCTCTAACTTGTATAAATACAGGTTCCATACCTAAATCACTTAAGAAATCAACAGTCTCAAATGCCATCATAGGAGTATTTCCATATATTAATTTTCTTTTATTAAGTAATCCACTACATTTTTTAAATAGTTCATCATATTTTTCTATTTCATCATTAAGCTCATCAAGCAAATTAATCTCTAAGATTTCAGATAGTTTTTCATAATTTTTAGTTATAGTTTCTTTATTCATATGCTTATCAAAATAAACATAATCTATGTCAAACTTTTTCTTCATAGATTTAGCTAAATCTAAGGCTATCATATCAGTTACTATATTTAATTTTGCTTTTGATGCATTTTTTATATCTTCTATATTACAGCTTGAAGGAATTACAGTATTTATATGTATGTTGTGCTTTTTAAGTAACTTTATAAGTTCTGTATTTTCCACATTTTTTTGTCTATGTCCAAGTATGTTTATTCCTTCCTTATCTTTAAACTTCTTCATAGCTGAACTTAGTACTGATAAAGAACGGCTCATTCCTGGTATATGTGCATTACATGTAAAATGATCTGTATTTACTACAAATATAGGTATATCAAGTTCATCTTCTAACATATAAGGAAGTGATGTATAATCTTCACCTATAATTTCTGGAACACAAGTTGAAACTACCATTATAGCATCAGGATTTTCAATTTCAACCACTTGCTTTATAGCATTTTTTACTTTTTTCTCAGCAGAAAATACTACATCATTTTCTTTTACAACTACCGAATACACACTATCATTACCTTTTTGTCTGTGATATGCAAAATTCTTAGTATAATATGTACACTCACTAGTTCCAACTACTATCAAAGGCATATTTTTTATATAAGAAGCTGTTAAAGCTACTCCAAATAAGGGGCAATGTGTCCCTGGAAAAATTGCATGAGATAATGATTTTATATCTTTATCTTCATTTATTTCATTAAGTCTATTTAAAACATCTAAAGTATACATACTTATTCCTCTCTATGTTAATTGCTTTATCTAGTTATTTTTAAATACTAAACCATATTAGCTACATTTTATAGTTTGTATAGGATGAATTCTTGGTCTATTACTTATTGGATCATTATCTATATCACATTCTACTCTATAAACCTTTTTAATAATTTCATGATTTATAGTATCTTTTGGCTTACCATCAGCGATGATTTTTCCATCCTTCATAATGACAACTCTATCACTATACTTACTAGCTTGATTTAAATCATGTAAAACCATAACAATAGTTATATTAAGCTTTTCATTGATTTCATTTATCAGCTCCATAAGTTCTAGCTGATGTGATATATCAAGATAAGTTGTAGGTTCGTCAAGCAGCAATATTTCTGGCTTTTGGCATAAAGCTTGTGCAAGATATGCTCTTTGTCTTTCCCCTCCTGATAAAGAACTTATTGGTGATTTTTTATACTTAGTAAGTCCTACATTCTCAATCGCCCAATCAACTAGTTCTTCATCATCTTTCATTTTAGATTCATACCATTTTTTATGAGGTATCCTCCCAAAATACACAAGCTCCTCAACACTAATATCATTAGGCGCACTATTGTGTTGAGATAATAAACATAATTTTTGTGAAATATATTTATTTTTTAAGCTAGTTATATTTTTATTTTCTATATATATATCACCACTTACAGGTTTTATCATTCTTGATAAAGTTTTAAGCAATGTACTTTTCCCACATCCATTTGGTCCTAGTATAGAAACTATTTGACCTTTTTTTATATCAATATTTAAATTTTCAATTATTATTTTTTCTTCATATCCAACCTTTAAATTATTAGCTTTTAACACTTTAATAGTCCCCTTTCTTTCTTAATAAATATAAGAAAAACGGTCCTCCTACTATAGACATAATTACACCTACAGGTATCTCTACAGCACCCCCAATAGTTCTTCCTAAAGTATCTGCTACTAAAAGAACTATTGCTCCAAATATAATACTAAATGGTATTGTATACTTGTGGTCACTTCCCATAAGCATCCTACCGATATGTGGCACAATAAGACCAACAAAACTTACAACTCCTACAACTGCTGTAGCAGTTGCTGCTAAAAATACTGCAACTGCAGATATTGCTAATCTAGTTAAATTAACATTAAATCCTAAATTTCTAGCTGCATCATCACCAAGTTGAAGTACATTGGCACTTCTAACTAAAAATAATGCTAATATTAAACCTACGATTGAGTAAACTATAAGCATATTTACATCTGCCCAAGTTTTTGTAGCTAAGCTACCATTTAACCAAAGCATTGCACTTTGAATTCTTTCACTATACATAGTTGATATATAAGTTATTATTCCTCCTAAAATTGTGTTAACAGCAACTCCAGAAAGAACGATTCTATTTGGCTGAAGTCCATTTTTCCATGCCATAATATAAACAATACTACAAGCTATTGCTCCACCAAAAAATGCAAATATAGGAAGAACACTTGTGTAGCTTGGAGATAATAAAAGTATGATTATTGCCATAACACTTGCTCCAGTTGATACTCCTGTAATCCCTGGATCTGCTAGAGAGTTTTTCATAACTGATTGTAACAGTAGCCCTGCTACTGCTAGATTTGCACCTACTAATGCTGCTAGAATATTTCTTGGTAATCTCATCTTATAAACTATCGTAGTTACCATTTTATTATCATCATTTATAAGTGCACTAAATATTTCTCCTATGCTTAAGTTAACACTACCTACCGTTGATAATAGTATTAAAAGTATAGCTAGGGTGATAACACCCATAGCTAATATTGTTGTTTTCTTATTTATTTTCATATTTACTCACCGTATAATACGTCTCCTAAAGTTTTTATAGCTTCAGTTATTTTTAAGTTTGCTGATACATTAAATACATTTGGATCTAAATCTATAACCTTATTATTTTTTACGGCATCTAATTCAGCATATGCTGGATTTTTATCAAAAGCAGTATCAAAGGCTTTTTTAGTTTCTTCTAAATTTCCATGTGCAAATCTTAATATATAATCAGGGTTTTGCTCTATTATTTGTTCTAAACTAAATTGCATATAAGCTGATTCAACTTTTCCATTTAAATTTGATGCTATGTTTTTAGCTCCTACAGTCTTAACTAAATCTCCTAAATAAGAATCTTCAGTTGCTAGCATAAAGTTTTCTCCGCCACCAAATAGTATAGCAACAGTTACATCTTTATCACCTTTTAACTTAGCTACTTCTTTTTCACTTTCCTTTAGAGTATTTATTAACTCATCAGCTTCTTTCTCTTTTCCTACTTCTTCACCTAATTGTTCTATACTAGTTAAAAAGTTTGAGTATGTAGTAGTATCAAAGAAGAACGTATTTAAATCATATTCTTTCATACTTTCTTCTACTTTTTCTTTAAACATATTGTCCA
>NZ_JAGHFM010000297.1 GCF_017888745.1 Terrisporobacter sp.
ATCTTCTTTACATCTTTTTTTAGGCCCTTTAACCCTTCCTCCACCTTTTCTAATTTTTTTAGATATATGTCTACTATAAAGTAATTTATCGATATTATCATTACTATAAATCATTCCATTTTGATTTATAACATAAGAAGCTTTATTTATAGCCATAGCAGCTAAACCATAGTCTTGAGTTATTACGATATCTTCTTTTTTTAAGTTGTTTATAAGTGCAAAATCTACAGAATCTGCTCCTTTTGAAAATACCATAGTTTCTGCTCCATCTTTATTAAATATATGTGAAGTATCACACATTATTATCACTTTTATATTAAACTCACTTGCTATTGATATTGCAATATCTATTACAGGACATCCATCTCCATCAATTAATATTCTCATTGTATCTCCAATCTTTCAATCATTATCTCTTTAATAATCTTCATCATTATAATTTTAGATTCTAAGGATTATTATTTAATATTATAACCACTGCGTTGGCGCTACACTTCATGTCGCCAGTGGCTTTGACTGTTGCTAAAATTTATCAGTTGAGATTATAAATTATCCGCAATTCAGATAATTTATAATCCCTTAAAATATAAAAAAGAGATTAATAAATCTCTTTCTTCTAATCTACTATATATAATTCTTCATATTTTTGTGGCTTAATTCTTTCATCCTTATTTAAAGAATCTATCTTTTCCATATCTTCTTTGTCTAGTTCAAAGTCAAATATGTCTATATTTTCTCTTATTCTATCTAATTTACTTGTTTTTGGTATTGCTATTACATTATTTTGAAGATGCCATCTTAGAACTATTTGAGCTTCACTTTTATTATATTTTTCAGCTAAATTTTTGATTGTATCGCTAGATTGTATAGCACCTCTCATAATAGGACTCCAAGCTTCAACTGCGATATTATGTCTTTTACACATTTTTAATAAATCCTTTTCAGTACGATTAGGATGTAATTCTACTTGATTTACCATAGGATTAATTTCTGCAAATTCAATTAATTTAGATAATTGCTTAGCATTAAAGTTACATACACCTATTGCCCTTACCTTTTTTTTTCTATATAATTCTTCAATAGCTTTCCAAGTATCTTTTATATTCTCTGTAGGCCAATGTACTAAGTATAAATCTATGTAATCTAATCCTAATTTTTCTAATGATTTATCAAAAGCTTTTAAAGTTTTTTCATAGCCATCGTCATCTATCCATACTTTTGTAGTTAAAAAAATTTCTTCTCTAGGTACATTACACTCTCTAATTCCCTTTCCAATCCCCTGTTCATTATTATAAAAGGCAGCTGTATCAATATGTCTATATCCCTCATTAATAGCTTGTTTAACAACTTCACATGCTTGATTATTTTCATTTTCTAGTTTATAAGTTCCAAAACCTATAATAGGTATGTCTATACCATTAGATAATTTTATATATCTTTGTTCCATTATTATACCTCCATAAAATATATTGTTTGTCTAAGTATTTATCATTGTAATAATAATATATTAATTCTGTCAAATCATCAACTATATTATAATATACAAAAACACCTTGAATATACATAATATAGTCAAGGTGTTTTATTTTATTCTTTATATTTACTTCTAAATAGCTTCTTTATCCGCAAATTGAGAATTGTATAGATTAGCATAGAAGCCACCTTTAGATAATAATTCTTCATGATTTCCTTGTTCTATTATATCTCCATCATTCATTACTAATATTAAATCTGCATTTTTTATTGTTGATAATCTATGTGCAATTATAAAGCTTGTTCTTCCTTCCATAAGATTATCCATAGCTTTTTGAATTAATAATTCTGTTCTTGTATCTACAGAACTTGTAGCTTCATCTAATATTAATATTTTAGGATCAGCTAATATAGCACGGGCTATTGTTAATAACTGTTTTTGACCTTGTGATATATTACTAGACTCTTCATTTAGTAACATATTATATCCATCTGGTAGTGTTTTTATGAAATGATGAACATGAGCTGCTTTTGCTGCCTCTATTACCTCTTCATCACTTGCATCTAATCTACCATATCTAATATTTTCTTTTATTGAACCACTAAATAACCATGTATCTTGAAGAACCATACCAAATAATTCTCTTAATTCACTTCTATTAAAATCTTTTACATTATGCCCATCAACAAGTATTTTTCCAGAATTTACATCATAGAATCTCATTAATAATTTTATCATAGTTGATTTTCCAGCACCTGTTGGTCCAACTATTGCAACTTTTTGTCCTGGTTTAACATGAGCAGTAAAGTCTTTTATTATAGTTCTATCTTCATTATATCCAAATTTGACATGTTCAAAATCAATTCTTCCTTCTAATCCTTCTATGCTAACTGGATTTTCAATAGTTACATCTTCTTCCTCTTCATTTAGGAATTCAAATACTCTCTCAGCAGCAGCTGCTGTAGATTGTAATTGATTTGATATTTGAGCCATTTGAGAAATAGGCTGGTTGAAGCTTCTTACATATTGAATAAATGATTGTATATCTCCAACTTCTATTTTATTTTTTATAACTAAATATCCACCAAGAATCGAAACAACTACATAGCTTAAGTTTCCTACAAACATCATTAGAGGTTGCATTATCCCTGATAAGAATTGAGATCTCCATGCCGAATCATAAAGTTTATTATTAACTTTATTAAATTCTTTTATTGAATCTTCTTCCCCATTAAATGCTTGAACTATGTTATGTCCTCCATATAATTCTTCAACTTGGCCATTTACTTCTCCTAAATATTCTTGTTGTGCTTTAAAATATTTTTGAGATTTTTTTACTACTAAAGATATTAATAATAAAGATATTGGTATTACTATTAAAGCACTTAAAGTCATAACTACACTTATAGATAACATCATTATTAATACACCTATTATTGTAGTAAAAGATGTTATTATTTGAGTTAAACTTTGATTTAA
>NZ_JAGHFM010000044.1 GCF_017888745.1 Terrisporobacter sp.
TAAATTAGATTTTTTAATGCTTGTTAATAACCAGTTTATTTATATTGTTTATATTAATGGTATATGTATATCCTATTAGATTAATTAACAAGTATTACTATTTAATTATATTTCTTCCTTTAATTGGCGTCAATTTATTTTATGTATTTTTTATCTCTATTTATATCTATTTATATCTTTATTAATACAAAAAGCACCTAGATTACTCTGGGTGCTTTTTATATTAACCTTCTATATTTTTAAATTCATTATTATTTAGATATGTCTTTTTATTTTTTTTAATAATAATAAAGGCTGATATAACAAAAAATATAATTATAAAAATAAAGCCAACAGTGAAAAATATAAATGGATACTGGTTACTTATATCAACAAACCACTCACCTATATTGGTACTATTAATATAATATAACCATAAACTTAATAATAATATAGTAGTAATAACTAAATTACTCCAAAATACTAGCGGATATTTTTGAATTAAATTACTTTCTTCGTTTTGACATGACTTTATATTTTTCCCTGTCATTTTTGAAATAAAAAACATAAATACAAAAATTAAATTTCCTATACAAAGTCCCCAAATAGAACCAATTATCATTATTTGTAATATTGGTATTTCTTTTGCTCCTTGGAATATATTATCTAAAGAGTTTATTCCTCCAAAAACTAAAAAAGCTAACGCTGTAAAAATACCTATCATTGATATGAGTTGAATATTCATATTACTCATAAAATCATTCAATTCTTTATTAATATCTAATTTAACTTCCTTAATATTAGCTGTAAATTTTATTTTAAACTCATCATCATCTTGCTTTAATTTTATCAATTGGTATCTTGCTAAATTTACATGATCATAAATTTTAAATACAGACTTTCTTACTTTTGAAACCTCTTCAGAAACTATTTTCTCTTTTATTTCCTGCTCATTCATGAAAGATATTAAAAATTCATAATCTTTATATTCTCTTACTTTGAAGCTTGTTTTAAAATAATTCTCATACTTATTAGATAATACAAACTCTAAAACTGAATCTAGATTAGTAATCATAGTATCTACACGCTTAATATCCAAAGAAAATATATAATCACTAATTACGGCATATAATATTCTATTATATTTTTTTATATATGCTCCTAATATTTTAGTAAACTCTTTAACACTATTCTCATCAAATTCATTTGAGTCTTCTGATAATATAATGCACATTTTTCTAATATCTTTTGTAATATTTTTTATTTCGTTTATCGACTCTCTCTTTTCTCTTGTAATAGACTTAGGTTTATTAAAAAACGAATCAAATTTAACATTCATTTATAATTTTATGTCTCCTTATCAAAATACTCCTTAATAGATTCCTTAGAAATAATATTATTGCGTCCCTTACTAAATGAATTTAACCACGGCGCTTGCTCATGAGTGAGCTTAACAAGATTACTTGCAGAATATTTAGAGCATTCATCTATCATAGCCTCTATAATCTCTCTATCATCATCTTCTATTAATTTATAATCAAACTTTACTTTGTTAGCTTCCCATATACCATTTGAAAAATCTATATACTCTTCTATATAAGGTATATTCCCTCCACCATAAGTTTTAAATTCATGATAAACTTCTGGCACAACCGGTCCAAAGTCCCAAGCCTCAATTTCTTCATTAAAGCATGGTGAATTTTTAATTGTTAAAAATGCTGCCTGTATAAAATATAATACCTTTTGTAATTTTAAATTAGTTATCTGCAACTCATTTTCATTACAATAATTAATTGTATATCTAGCAATATCTAAAGCATTATACTTATTCATAGATATCCCTCCTTAAAGAATAATTCTATTCTTTAAGTTTATACTATCATGTTTTGGGAAATATTCCAATAAAAATCACGCAAAATCTTACTAAATTATTTTCTTTATATGAAATTTATTTTACAAATAAGTAAAAAAAAGTTGCATATTTAATAATTTTATCTATTCTAGTTTTGGGAAATAATTTAAAATAAAAAAAGCTAGTAAGTAATTTCTCACCTACTAGCCTTAATACTATAATTTACCTATAAACTTTAATACTTCTTTTAATGTTTCATATCTATCTTTTCCAGCTATATATTTAGTAGTATATCCACTAAACCCAATTGGAGTAGCATTTCCACCTACTGCAATTATATTTTCTGCTACATTTACATAATTAAATGGTAATGTTGCATCTATACAAGGACATTGTAAATAATCTGCTAGATACTCTGCCGCTCTCTTATCTACCTGATTACAATAACATACTAAATTCTTCATATCATATTCCACCTTTTCTATATTATTATTACTATTTGATATTTTTCTGTTTGATATTGCTTCTGCAATTACCTTTCCTATAACATCTGGACCTAATCTTTTATATAAAGCTACATCTTCTGTTGCCTCTACAAAGCATACTTCTACAATTACACTTGGCATTGTTGTATGCTTTAACTCATATAAATCTATTGATGTTTTTACACCTCTGTTTTTAAATCCTAAAGCTCCTATACTATCTACTATTCTTTTTGCATATTCTTCATCATTATAATTATCTGATTCAGAATAAACCCACGTTTCAGTTCCTATTGCTCCATTGTAACTGTTATAAGCTTTATTGAAGTGAATAGATATAAACAAATCTGCTCCCCAGTTATTAGCTTTATTTACTCCATATATTAGATCGCTATCTCTATCCATATTACCTGGAGTAACATCTAATACAGTATATCCCAATTGCTTTAAATGTTTAATTACACTATCTTTTACTTTTCTATCCTCTACTACTTCATTTATAAGACCTTCACATCCAGTTGCTAAATAGTTATGTCCTCCTCTAACTGCTATTTTCATTAATATCATTCCTTTCTTTTATAAATTAA
>NZ_JAGHFM010000298.1 GCF_017888745.1 Terrisporobacter sp.
GCTTATGTTTGGTCCCATAGCTGTTATAAGTGCTGATACATCAATTTTAGAGTGTATTGAAGCGACTTTAAAAGTAACTTTACCATTATTGTCTGTTGTGCTTACAGCTTTTCCATCAACAGATATTTTTATATTTTTCATATATTGATATAATGATTGCTCAAATTCAAGTGTTGCATATACTTGACCATCTTTAACTTCTATATATGATGTTTCTTTTAAAGAATTTCTTACCATACTAGCTCCCATTGAACTATTTCCTGTGTAAGTTGTTTTATTTTTTATTTTGTAAGTTCCATCTTCTAATTTATTTGGTTTTGCTACTGTTTTTTCTAAAACTTTTACTGTTATTGTTTTAGTTGTAGTTAATCCTTTAGAGTCTGTTACTTCATATGTAACACTATAAGTACCAGCTTTGTTCGTATTAACATTATCGCTTATAACTTTTATGCTCTTAGTTAAATCTCCTTCTTCTTTATCATTTGCTGTTGCTAGAGATTTAGCATCAAAGCTATCTCCCACATATATAGATACATCACTTGCACTTATTACTGGTGCTTCATTCTTTTCTTCAAGTTCTAATGATCCTAATAATACATTCATAGTGAAACTATGTGCTGGCATATTAGGTATTGGTATATTAACGTCATAAGTTAACTGAATAGCTGAATCTAAGCTACCTAATTCCACTGTATATTTTCTATCATCTGTTTTTGTAAAATTAGTAGTTTTTCCATCTACTGTTATAGATATGTTATCTATCATAGAATATTGATCACCTTGTTCAGGTGTTGCAAATTCAAGTGTCATATATATTTTATTATTTATTACTTCTATTAAAATATCTTCTGATAATGCCGCTCTTAATTTGTCATATCCATTTGTACTTACTTGACCATCTTTGATATACTCGATTTTATTTTTCACTGTGTATTTTTTATTTTCTAGTGATCTTTCTACTACTGTAGTATTTGTATTACTATCAGCATAAACACTCTTCACTCCTATTGTTGATGATGATATTACTGATATTAGTGCCATTGTTGTAACTGCGATTTTTAAATTCCTTTTTTTGAAAGCCATTTTTTTCCCTCCATATATTATTAATTTATTATTTTTGTTTATATTGACTTTTTTATTTATCTAATATATTATTTTTAATTGATATTGATTTTCATTAACAAATATATTATATAATTTAATTTTTACAAAGTTTTAAATATATTTGTATTTTTTATAATATATTTAGTTAAATTTCAAAATTAATAATTTTTAGGGGAAAACTTATGGAGTTTATAATTTTAGTGATAACAGATTTTTATCAATGTTGTAGCATACCCGTCAAAGCTATATCATATGAGTTAGATGAAATATATAAAATTGGCTATAACGAATATTTAGAAGAGATTTTTCCTTTAAATGATATATCATCTTTGATTAATAATTGTGATAGTGTGGTCAATTCTCATTTTGAAATAAGCAATAATCTTCATTATAAAGTTGTAAATATTTCTAAATTGGATAAATATAAAGGTTTTTTTGTACTAGGTCCAATATGTAGTGAAAAAACAAGTGAAAATGTACATAATATACCTCATCGCACTGTGGAATGTCTAAATTATATTTCTAACTTAATTTTAAATATATCAGAAGATAAAATCGATAAAAATATGAATAATAAATGTTTCAATCCTTATATAAAAAAGGCTATTGAATACGTCCATAAAAATTACGAAAATGATATAACTATAACTTCAATATGCCAACATTTAAATATTAATAAAAGTTACTTTTGCAGTATATTTAAAAATGATACGGGACAGACTTTCTCATATTTTTTAAATCATTTTAGAGTGGAAAAAAGTAAAAAACTTCTACAAGGCACCGACTTAAGTCTACTTGATATTGCCATATCTGTAGGATTTAATAATCAAAATTATTATAGTATGGTCTTTAAAAAATTTACTAACAAAACACCTTCCCAATATAGAGCTTCCAATTATGTAGAGAAAAGAAATGAATTACAAGAAAATTATTAACCAAAAATAGAGAGATTACATTAATATAAACTCTCTATTTTTGGTTATTTTGATTTATACTATAAAAATTGTAGAATAATGCTTAGACTTATTTTAAAATAAAATATATAACATTTAAAAAGGGGGGATGAAAATTTGAAAAAGATTTGGATTGATACGGTTTCCATAGGTCAAGAAGTCTTTATTCACGGGGAAAAGTATATATGCCAAGGAATATCATTATGTGAAAGCGATGGTAATTCTTATTGTGAGTTTATGCTATATAGTGAAACTCAAAATAAAAACGAATGGCTGGAAGTTGAGCTAGTGGATAATGGTAATTATGAGTTATATTTATACTCTGATATAGGTATTAGCAGATATAATTCTTTATTAAAAAATGATTTTTACAATAGTGAAACCTACTCTGCAAAAGCTACTGTAATAAAATGTAAAGGTGACTTTGATGCTGATATAAACGAAAGGTTTGATTATACAGAATACTATTCTAATGACAAAGTATTAAGTGTAGAAGATTGGTATGGAGTAATTGAATATAGTCTTGGAAAAGAAATACAATTAGAAGATGTAGTACTTGGTGAGATTATTAAAAATAAATCAAATAAATTTAACTCTAAAAAACCTATTTCTATAGTAGTACTAGTACTAATTATATTTTTATCACTTGTTTTTTTAATACCATCTAGACTTTTTGCTTCTTACTGCTCTCCTACTTGCACAAAGTATAGTAAAGATTGGTGTTGCATAAATGTAGATAAATGTAAGGTAACACATAAAGTATGCAAAAGTATGTATTATACTAATTCAAGTTCTGTGAGATATAGAAGTTATGGAAGTAGAAACCCAGTAGGTGGGGGAACAAGTTTCGGAAAATAATGGAGGTGTTTTTATGGATTTAATAGTAACATCAGTATATGCTTTTTTAGGTGTTATACTTATGATTGTTGGAAATATGATGGTAGATCTTATAATTCCAGGTAAATTTCCAGAAGAAATTAAAAAAGGTAATATGGCTATAGGTTGTATAATGGCTGCTATATCTATATCTGTAGGTATAATATTCAAGTCAGCTGTTATGTCTCCAAGTAGTGAAACTGTTAAACTTAGTCTTATTCAAGATTTAGGAGTAGTAAGTATTTATTTTATATTAGGAATGTTAATATGCATGGTTGGTTATTTAATGATATTATTTTTCTATAGAAAGCTTGAATTAAATGAAGAAATACTGAAAGGAAATATGGCTGCTGGTTTAGTTGTGGCAGGATTATTTATAGGATTAGCTACAATTATAAGTGGTGCAATTGCATAATATGAATACAGACACTAAAGAATTTAATCATAAATTATTAATGTTAACAACCCTAATAATATCAGGTTGTTCAATAGTATACGAACTCTTAATAAGCGCTATAGGATCTTATTTAGTGGGAGATAGTATCAAGCAATTTTCCATAACCATTGGATTATATATGAGTGCAATGGGATTAGGTTCTTATTTATCTAAATATCTAAAAAGAAACTTATTTGATTTTTTAGTTACTGTAGAATTAATGGTAGGTATAGTTGGTGGTTTTTCGGCTGTTATACTATTTTCTGCTAACTTATATCTAAGTTCATATAATATTGTAATGTACTATCAAGTTATTTTTATAGGTGTACTTGTAGGACTTGAAATTCCCTTGTTAACTAGAATTATGGAAGAATACAAAAGTAATTTAAGTATTACTTTATCAAGCATTTTTACTTTTGATTATATTGGTGGTTTGCTTGGTTCTATTTTATTCCCATTACTTTTATTACCTCAATTAGGTTACTTTACAACATCATTTTTAGTTGGAAGTTTGAACATAGTTGCTGCTATAATAATAATTTCTAACTATAAAAAATACTTAAATTTCTATAAATACTTTAAAGTTTTATCTATAATAAGTTTGATTATTATGATTATAGGTTCAATTTTTTCAGAAGAACTATCTAGTACAATTGAAGATAAAATGTATATGGATAAAGTAATTTTTTCAAAGCAAACACCCTACCAAAGAATTGTAATGACTAAATTTAAAAATGATGTAAGATTGTTTTTAGATGGAAATATTCAATTTTCCTCTAGTGATGAATATAGATATCATGAGGCTTTAGTTCATATACCAATGAGCGCTGCAAAAAATACTGAAAATGTGCTTATACTAGGTGGCGGTGATGGTCTTGCTTCTAGGGAAGTTCTAAAATATGAAGATGTAAAAAAAATAACTCTAGTTGATTTAGATAAAGAAATGACAGACTTATGTAAGTCAGATAAAATCATCTCAAAGTTGAATGAAAATGCTTTAAGTAGTGAAAAATTAGAAGTTATAAATGAAGATGCATTTAGATTTTTAGAAAATAATAGACAAATTTACGATGTAATAATAGTAGATTTACCGGATCCAAACAACGATGCTTTAAACAAATTATATACTAATTTATTTTATAGACTATGCAACAGAAGTCTTGATGAAGATGGTGCAATGGTTGTCCAATCAACAAGTCCTTATTCTGCTAAGGATGCTTTTTGGTGTATAAATAAAACCATCAAATTGGAAGGCTTTAATGTAAATCCTTATCATATTCAAGTTCCTTCCTTCGGTGAATGGGGATTTAATTTAGCTACTAAAAATAACTTAAATATAGATAATCTAAAGTTAAAAGTAGCAACTAAATGTTTAAGTGATGAAATATTACCTAGTTTATTTGCATTTGCAAAAGATGAATTAGCAGATTTAGATAAAATAAAAGAAAATACACTATCTCATCCAAAACTAATTGATTATTACCAAAAAGCTGTAGAGGAATGGATATAATGAATAATTTTGATAAAGCATTGGGAAATCATATTATTGTAGAATATTATAATTGTGATACAGAAGTATTAAAAAAACATGAATACATAGAAGAAATCATGAATTTAGCAGCTAAAGATATGGGGGCAACTATTATTGAGTCTGTGTTTCATATGTTTAATCCTTTGGGTGTTTCTGGAGCTATTATTATTACTGAATCTCATTTGACAATTCACACATGGCCTGAACATAATTATGCCGCTGTTGATTTGTTTACTTGCGGAAATTTAGATCCTTGGATAGGATTTGATAGTTTGAAAAGATTTTTAAAAGCATCAAGTTATGACGCCAAGGTGATTAAGAGAGGTTTATTTAAAAATATAGAAAGAGCATAGCAATTTTTTCAATTGTAAATAGAAATGGTGAACTATTGATAAGTTCACCATTTAATTTTTATAGATTTATAGAGACTGTGAATTTTTTTCTGTAAATAGCTTTCTATGATAAAATTATTAAGGCGTGGATATGAAAATTAATTATCCATGCCTTAATTTGAATGTAGTTTTAATTTAATCGCATGTCAAGTACAC
>NZ_JAGHFM010000045.1 GCF_017888745.1 Terrisporobacter sp.
AAAATTACTGTAAAAGGAGATAGATTATGAGTTTATTTTTAGGAAAAATACATTATTGGTTATTTAATAAAATTTTGTGGTTTGAAAAATTAGAAGGAAAAATAATTGAATTAGCTAAAGAAGAAGGTTTTGATACAGAAAAGCTAATTCAAGACATAGAAGGAAAATATGGAGAGAGATTGCCTGATAAACCATTAGAAGAATTAATAGATACAAGTAATATTCATGGATGGCTACAATCAAAAATTCATAGTGCAGAAAGAAGAATGGCATCTTGGACAAAAATATTAATAGATGAAGATATTAAAAATTATGATAAATTAGAAAAAATATATTGTGAACAAGGTATAGTTGCTGCAAAAGAAGTTAAAGAAGATGGTAAAAATCCAGCAACGCCAGAGGAATTATTTAATTGTATGAATGATTATATATTGGATGGTATGCCTTGCGATATGATAAATGAAGTGATTTCAAAAGACGAAGATGCTATAATTTGGAATCAAAGAAGATGTGTTCATAAAGATATCTGGAGTGAAGTAGGTTGTGATGTGTCTTATTTCTATGACTTAAGAAACTCTTGGATTAAATCTTTTATAAGTGAATTAAATGATAAATATGTATATTCTATAGAAGATACGGGTATGAAGGTAATCAGAACCATATAAATATTTATTTGAAAGGTGGGTAATAATATGAGCGGAGTTGATTTATTAATAGAAGAACATAAAAATATATCGAGAATGCTTGTTGTTATAAGAAAAGTATGTTTTAAATTAATAGAGACTAAGGAAATGGACTATGATGATTTTTACAATATAATAAACTTCATTAAAAACTTTGCTGATAATCATCACCACAAAAAAGAAGAAATATTTCTTTTTAACAGAATGGTAGAACATTTAGGTGAAGCAGGCAAAAATGCTATTACTCATGGAATGTTAGTTGAGCATGATTTAGGAAGATTATATATAAAAAATCTTGAGGAAGCTTTAAAAAATTTGAAAGATGGAAATGAAGAAGCTAAGTTAGATATAATAGCTAATGCAATATCTTATGCTACTTTATTAGAAAATCATATTCATAGAGAAGATAATGTAATATTTTCATTTGCAAAAAGAAAACTAAGTGAAGATATATTGAAAACTGTAAATGAAGAATGTTATAAATATGAAGAAGAAAATTCTCACACAAGGGAAGAAAATATTGGTATACTAGAGACTTTAGAGGAAAAATATAAATAAAAGGAGATAGAAATTATGATAACAAAATCTAATACAATTGGTGAAATATTACAATTATGCCCTAATGCAGCTGAAATATTAATGAAATTTGGAATGGGATGCTTAGGGTGTCCATCGGCTCAAGTTGAAACTTTAGAGCAAGCTTGTGAAATACATGGATTAAACTTAGATGAAGTTTTAACTGCATTAAATAAAAAATAGTAATAAAAAAGACTTTTAGATAGAATTGCTAAAAGTCTTTTTTGTTGCATAAAACTTTTATTTTAAATTTTATATTAAAACATATATTGAAAACTTATTTTTTGGTATATAAAATATATGAGTGTATATGGATAGTTAAGCTATATTTACATAAAAATTAAAATCATCTAGATTTAATTAAAAATGGTAATTTAAGATAAATTTTTAAAGTGTTATACTAAAAAATATAAATAGGAATAATAATGAAAAATAAATGAGGTGAGCAATATGGATGCAGAAAAAAGAATAAATGAGCTTATTGACTTAATAAATTATCACAATGAAAAATATTATAACGAAGATAAGCCAGAAATAGAAGATTTTGAATATGATAATTTAATGAAAGAATTAATCAAGTTAGAAGACGAAAATCCTGAATTAAAGAGAATTGATTCACCTTCTAATCGGGTAGGAGGAAAAGCATTAGATAAGTTTAATCAAATTACGCATAAAATACCTATGTTAAGCTTATCTAACGCATATTCAGCTAGTGATTTGAGAGACTTTGATAGAAGAGTGAGAGAGTCTGTATCTGGAGAAATTGAATACGTTATAGAGTTTAAGATAGATGGATTATCAGTAAGTCTTACATATAATAATGGAGAGTTTGAAAAAGGTGCTACTAGAGGTGACGGTGTCGTAGGAGAAGATATTACAAACAATTTAATGACAGTAAAAACAATACCTTTAAAAGTTGACTATAAAGATGAACTAGTAGTTCGAGGAGAAGTTTATATATCAAAAGATAATTTTGAAAAGATAAATAAACAACAAGAAGAATTAGATCAACCTCTATATGCAAACCCAAGAAATTTAGCAGCAGGTTCACTTAGACAATTAGATCCAAAGTTAACGGCTAAAAGGCCTTTAGATATATTTATTTTTAACTTAGAACATTTAGAAAATGATGAATGTAAAACACATAGTGAGTCTTTAGAGCTATTAAGTAAATTAGGATTCTCAGTAAGTCCTGATTATAAGGTATTTAATGATATTGAAGATATAATAAAATATATTGAATATTGGACAGATAATAGAGAAAGTCTTTCCTTTGGTATAGACGGTATGGTTATAAAAGTAAATAATTTTGAGCAAAGGGAGCAAATGGGATTCACTGCAAAGAGTCCTAGATGGGCAATAGCATACAAATTTCCAGCGGAAAGAAAGAAAACAAGATTATTAGATATAATAGTTGAAGTAGGGAGAACAGGCAACATAACTCCAACTGCTGTATTGGAACCTGTAAGGTTAGCGGGAACTACTGTAAGTAGAGCTACTCTTCATAATCAAGATTATATAAAAGAAAAAGATATAAAAATAAATGACATGGTAATAGTACAAAAAGCTGGTGATATTATACCTCAAGTAGTAGAAGTTGATAAAGAAGCTAGAACTGGAGAAGAGATAGACTTTGAAATGCCTGAAATATGTCCAGTTTGTGGAGAACCTACTGTTAGATTAGATGGAGAGGCAGCAGTAAAATGTATAAATATATCTTGTCCAGCTCAAATTAGAAGAGGAATAATACACTTTGTTTCAAGAGATGCTATGAATATAGATGGTCTTGGAGAATCAATAATAACTTTATTACTAGAGAAAAAATTAATAAAAGATATTTCTGATTTATACTATCTTAAAAAAGAAGATTTAGTAGTATTAGAAAGAATGGGAGAAAAGTCAGCAAGCAACCTTATAAATGCTATAGAAAAATCTAAATCAAATGATTTATATAGACTTATAAATGGACTCGGAATAAAACATATAGGTGTTAAAGGTGCTAAAATAATATCTAATGAATTCAAAGACTTAGATGTAATAATGAACTTAAATCCTAATGAATTAGTGAATTTAGAGGAATTTGGTGAGACTATGGCAGATAGTGTTGTTGAATTTTTTAAGGAAGAAAAAAATCTAGAAGTCATAGAAAAATTGAAAAATGCAGGTGTAAATACTAAGATAATTGACAATGATAATGAAGAAACTATAAAAATATTTGATAAAATGAAGATAGTTTTAACTGGAACACTACCAACTATGAAAAGAAATGATGCTAAAGATATAATAGAAAAACTTGGTGGGAAAGCAACTTCAAGTGTGAGTAAATCTACATCATTTGTTTTAGCTGGTGAAGAGGCAGGTTCTAAGTTAATAAAAGCAAATGAATTAGGTGTTAAAGTTATAGATGAAGGAAAGTTTTTGGAAATAATTAAATTATCATCAAAAGAAGAAGTTTTAGAGAGTTTATAATATGCATTAATATAAGGAATAATGTTTATATAAATGAGTTATTATTTTGTAGTAAATTAAAATGAATAGTGCTAAAATTATAACTAGAAATAAGTTAGAATAAGTATTTTAGAAATTATAGTTTAAAAATATGACTACAAGATTCTAATGAAGAGATAGAGGCAAGTTTTTAATTTGCAGGAAAGGAAAAATAATGATTAGAATTGATGGGAGAAAATTTGATCAAATAAGAGATGTTAAAATAACAAGGAATTTTACCAAGTATGCAGAAGGTTCTGTATTAATAGAGATGGGAGAAACAAAAGTTGTTTGTACAGCTTCAATAGAAGAAAAAGTACCTCCGTTTCTAAGAAACACAGGAACAGGCTGGATAAATGCAGAGTATTCAATGTTACCTAGATCTACTCAACAAAGAAAAATTAGAGATTCAGCAAAAGGAAAAATTGATGGTAGAAGTCAAGAAATACAAAGATTAATAGGAAGAGCTATAAGATCTGTTGTTGATTTAAACAAACTTGGAGAAAGAACTATCTGGGTAGACTGTGATGTTATTCAAGCTGATGGTGGTACTAGAACAGCATCGATAACAGGTGCTTTTGTAGCTGTTGCGGAAGCTATTTATAAATTATATAAAGAAGGTCTAATAAAGAAAATGCCTATACAAAATTTTGTTTCAGCTATAAGTGTAGGTATAGTTAATAATGAATGCTTACTTGATATTTGCTATGAAGAAGATTCAAATGCTCAAGTTGATATGAATATAATAATGACTGATAGATGTGAGTTTGTAGAAGTTCAAGGAACTGGAGAAGAAAGACCTTTTTCTAGAAATGATTTAAATAAATTATTAGAATTAGGTGAAAAGGGGAACAAAGAACTTATAAGAATACAAAGAGCAGCTTTAGGAGAAATTGCTGATGAGATATTAGGTATGGATTATGGTAATGATATAGTAATATCTACAGGTAATGCTCACAAGTTAGAGGAAATAGGAAGTATATTAAAAGATTTAGATTATAATATACATTCTTTAAAAGATGTAAACTTAGATGGTTTAGAAATAGAGGAAAATGGTAAAACATTTGAACATAATGCATTAATAAAAGCTAGAGAAGTCGCTAAGCTTACTAATATGATAACTATAGCAGATGATTCTGGTATAGAAGTAGATGCATTAGGGAAAAAACCAGGGATATATTCTGCAAGATATGCAGGTGAAAATGCTACAGATAAAGATAATAGAGATAAGTTATTAAAAGCAATGAAGAATGTACCAGTTAGCAATAGAGGTGGTAGATATGTATGTTGTATAGCTGTTGTATTCCCTGATGGAAAGGAATTCGTAGTCAGAGGAACATGTGAAGGTACTGTAGCTTTTGAAGAGAAAGGTAAAAATGGATTTGGATATGATAGTTTATTTATAGTGGAAAACTATAATAAAACTTTTGCTGAACTACCAGTAACTGTTAAAAATGCCATAAGTCATAGAGCTAAAGCTTTACAACTTATGAAGGAAGAGCTTTCAAGAAGAGTTATTAGATAATAAAGGGAAGATTAATAATATATGAAAATAGGGATAATAAGTGATACTCATGGAAATATGAGTAGTATTAAAAAAACAATTCCACACTTAAAAAAATGTGATTTAATAATTCATGCTGGTGACTGTGTAGATGATGCAGAATATTTACATTATGCCACAGATGTAGAAGTTAAATCGGTTAAAGGAAATTGTGACTTATATACTAGTCCAGAAAGCTATGAACTAATTTTTAATATTAATGGTAAAAAATTCTTTTTATGTCATGGACATTATTATGATGTAAAGTATGGGTTAGATTCTTTACTTAAATTTGCAAAAGAAAATAATATTGATATTGTAGTTTTTGGTCATACGCATATTCCTTTATATAAGGTTATAGATAATATTATTTTTATAAATCCAGGTAGTACAATTTATCCTAGGGCTGGAAGTAATAAGTCATTTGGGATACT
>NZ_JAGHFM010000299.1 GCF_017888745.1 Terrisporobacter sp.
GTACATATTAATTATCCTCCTAGATTTATACAATTATAGATATTATTATTCAATTAATTCTCCTAAATATGTAATAAATATTTTATAGATACATTATATTGAGCATTCTTAAGTTTCAGTTAGTGTTAAATTAGATTAAAAGCTATGAACCTAGAATTTTCTAAACTCATAGCTTTTAAATTTATTGTGGTATTTCTCCATATATATCGATTAATTCTTGTTCAAATCCTACAGGGTTATTTATAGATTGATACATTGCTCTCGCTAATATATTTGCTTGGTCATAAGTTGATGTCCAAGAGAATATACCTCCTAAGCAATTGTTAAGAACATATTGAGCTTTTAAGAATATAGATAAATCATTGTCAAAAGACATAGCAAATTGTCCATCTTTGACTAAATAAGGAACCTTAGCCACATTATCAAATCTGTATTCATAACCATTTTTATTTATATAAGACTTTCTAAGTTCATCATAAGATCTTGTTATTGTTGCTCCAAGTCTTCCATAGAATGGAACACCAAGAAGTATTTTTTGTGAAGGCATTCCAGCATTTACTAAGTTATTAACAAATCTGTCTACACTATATCCTGGTAGAGATAAATCTGAATCAAATAAATTGGCCTGATGTCTTCTTCCTCTTTCTCCAGTTTCTCCTGCAGTAAAGTCATAGCTCATTAAATTAAAGTGTGTCAAAAGAGGAGCTACATTTGCTACTTCTAAACTATTATTAATATAAGCACTATCTCCAGTACCAGCAACACTAATCCAAGTATTAGGTCCAAGCACATCTCTTAAGGCAGTTATTAGAAGGGTAAAGTTTTCTCTATCTTGTGGTCTTGATTTTATTCCAGCAGCGCTACTTCCTGGATATTCCCAATCTAAATCTATACCATCTAAGCCGTAATCGTTGATTAGTTCTTGAACATTTCGTGCAAAGTTATATCTTGAAGATGGTGTAAGAGCTGCATCTGAAAATCCTTCAGCACCCCATCCACCTATAGCAGCTATTACTTGTAATGATGGTTTAACCTCTCTTAAATTTAACAATTGGTTTAAATATCCTGGTGATGGAACTATTAAATCACCATTAGAATCAATCTCTACAAAGGCATAAATAACTGCATCTAAAAAATTTGGATCTACATTAGCAGGATTTCCAAGTACATACTCTGCAACTATAGGTCTTAAATTTGGACAATTAGGATTTTGAGTATCTGGTGGTAACTCTTTATCTACAGGAGGTCTATTTAAATTTTTAGAGTTTGTAGATATTATATTACTAGCTTCTAAAGCTTTTTTAGTATTATTCATTCTTTCTATACACTTTTTACTTTCATCTTCTACAAAGCATAAATACCAATCTATACAAGAGTATTTTTTATTGCAATTTTTAACTCTACTTATTAGTTCTTTGTAAGTTTTTGGTGGTGGTACAATAACTGGCATTCCAGGCAGCCAGTTAGCTGGTGTTACAACTTTATCTCTATCAACTGTTTGTAAAGAATCTATTATTCTAAGAATTTCAGGAATATTTCTACCTGTAGATAGAGGGTAGTATAATATAGTTCTTAAAATTTGTTTATCATCTATAATAAATACAGTTCTTACTGTAGATGTACTACTCATTGGTTCAGAAATCATTCCGTACTGTTTGGCTATATTCATGCTCAAATCTTCGATTACTGGAAAGGTAATTTCTATTCCAGTAAGTTGTAGTATATTGTAAACCCATGCTAAATGAGAAGCATTACTATCAACACTAAGTCCGATTAATTGAGTATTTCTTTTTTCAAATTCACAAGCATATTTAGCAAAGCACATAAATTCAGTAGTGCATACAGGGGTAAAATCACCAGGGTGTGAAAAAAGTACAACCCATTTACCTGTATAATCACATAGTTCTATTGGCCCAAATGTGCTATTCGCTTTAAAATTAGGGGCCTTTTCTCCCAAGTTAGGAAGACATGCCATAAAATCACCTCATTAAAATAATTATATATCAATTTATTTTATTAAATTTATATCTATAATGTTACACTTAAGTATTTGCAATGATTTTTAATTATTTTATTAGAATGAAAAGTACAAAAATAACTATTTTTTCTACAATTAATAATTATTGATAATTGCCAATTTTGTATAAGTTTGTTATTATAGTAAATATAATGTAATAATCTATATATAAAGTTGAGGTGAGGAGCATGAAGAAGGTAATAAGAAAATTTAAGATTAAAACTATTAACAAAATTAAGCATTTATTTAATATAATATATAAATTATTAAAAGTCATTGTACAATCAGTTATAATATGCTTTCCTGTGACAACAGTTTTAGCAATATCTAATTCTTTATTTGGAGTGAATATAAGATTAAGTTATTATATAAAGTTAGCAATTTTAGCAACTTTGGGAATTTCTTGTTTGTTAGTTATTTTTAACTGGAAAAATATTATAGCTAAGCCAGCAAAACCAGTTAAAGCAACTAAAAAATCTGTTCCTGCTAATACTTATAAAAAGAAACAGAAATCTATTAATAGAAATAGACGAAATATATCGTAATATAAATAAAAATATGAATTGTTTATAATCCGCAAATTTAAAATAATATATGAATTTGCGGTTTTTTAAATTCTTTTAAAACATATTATTTAAGTATAAATAAAGTTTTAGGAGGAATATAATGATATTTACTGTGTTTAGCAAGAGTATAGTAGGTTACAAAAATAAGATAAAAAATAAATCTTCTCAAGATTATGTTAAATATGAAACTTTAGAAGAGGGTATAATCTGTGCAGTTGCAGATGGTCACAGCGGAGATTTTTTTACCCATAGCCATAAGGGATCGGAATATGCATGTGAAGCAGTTATTGAAGTTCTAAAAAAATATATAATATATGATTTAGATGATTTAGATATATTATTAAAAGAAAAGAAGATCCAAAAAGAAATTTGTGTTAGATGGAGAGAGTTGGTTGAAAAAGATTTTGATAGAAGTTTACCAAGGGCATATAAATTAAATTATTTTAGGTATGGAACTACATTATTAGCGACAGTGGTAACAGATAAATATAGACTATTTTTTAAATTAGGCGATGGAGAAATATTAATCAATAAAAATAAAATATTTAATAAAGTATTGTATTCTCATAAAAAATATTTAGTAGATTGTATGGCGGAAGAAGAAGCACATAATAAATTTTTATGGAAGCTCGAAGAAAATGTAGATATAGGAGGGTATTTTATAATTTTATATTCTGATGGATATGAAAATAGTTTCTCTTCCTATGAATATATGATAGAGGACTTAAATGATACTTTGACTAAATATAATAAAAATATATTTGCAAAATTGATTCTTGAAATGAATTATGAAGATTATCTGGAAAGATTAAGTGAAAAAGGTAGCCGTGATGATATAAGTATTATCTTTGTAAATGTATTGTAGATAGTTATAAAATGCCATATCCCTTAATTTAGTTTTATAAATTACCTTGGTAATTAGTTTTCGTGAATGAAAAAAATGTATATATATGATATAATGAAAAAAAGTTTTATGAATATTGGTTACAGAAAGGGAAGAGGGATGGACTTTAAAATATTTTATGACAAGGCTGTTAACTTAATATATGATAATCGACAAAAAATAGTAAAAGTTTGTTTAACAGCCTTGTCAGTATTATTATTAATGATAGTTCTCTATTTTAGTAGCGATAATTTAAATGTTAATAAAGAGGTAGAAGATTTAGTTACATATATAGAAAATAGAAATTATGGTGAAGCTGAGGATTATTA
>NZ_JAGHFM010000046.1 GCF_017888745.1 Terrisporobacter sp.
ACCAACTACCATAAATAATTCAAAATCTGTTATTGCAACTATTGATCCAAATAAAAAACTATTAAAAGATGCTGAGTCTTTCACAAATCCTGAAAGTACACCTGCAAGACCAACTCCTGCAGACATTATTATAGCAATAGACATTTCTGAATATTTCGGAATTTTCTTTCTTATAAATTCTATACTAAAAGCTGAAGCTAAAGAGGCAATAAGAGCTCCAAGAACAGGATTAATATTAAATACTAATCCTGCTGCAATACCTGCAAGAGATGAATGAGAAAGAGCATCTCCAATCATTGATAACCTCTTTAATACAACTATTATTCCTATACAAGGCACTATTATGGCAAGTAATATCCCCACGATAAATGCCTTTCTCATAAATTCATATTCAAAAATCATACTTACACCTCATCTTTACCATTTATCAAAGAAACACTATTATTTTCTACCATAAAGATTTTATTTGTATATTTAGTAATTTTAGCAAAGTCATGACTTACTATTATAATTGTTATTTTTGATTCTTTATTTAACTTTTCTAATAAGTTGTATAATTGCTCTTCCGATGCCGCATCTATACCTGTAGTAGGTTCATCTAAAATCAATATTTTAGGATTACTTACTAATGCTCTTGCTATCATTACCCTTTGTTGTTGACCTCCAGATAAATTTCCAATTAGTCTTTTCGGGTAATCTTCCATATTAACAATTTTAAGTGATTCTTTTACCTTTTCTTTATGTTCTTTTTTAGGAAACTTCAGAAAGCCTATTTTAGAATATAGATTTGCCATAACAATCTCTTCAACAGTAGCAGGAAAAGAAGCCCCTGTTGACATTGAAATTTGTGACACATACCCTATTTTGTCTAAATTATTACTTTTTGATATTTCCTCATTAAAAAATTTAACTTTTCCCTTTGATGGATTTAATTGTCCTATCAGTAATTTTAAAAGTGTACTTTTACCACTTCCATTACATCCAACTATTCCAACAAAATCTCCTTCATCTATTGATAACATAATATCATTAAGAATATTATCTTTGTTATATCCAAAGGATACATTTTCTATGGAAATAATATTTTTCATATTCGCCTCCAAAACTATAATCTATATATATTTCATTAGCCATATAACATATCATTATGGCTTTATATTTTATATCTTGTTTATAATTACTAATTACTTCATAGAGTCATATATAGATTGTAAATTCTTTTCCATTACAGAGAAATAATCTTCTCCATTTTTTATATCTTCATCACTTAACCCTTCAAGAGGATTTAAAACATCTGTATTAGCATTGATTTCTTTAGAAATAGTTTTTGCTACTTTTGGGCTAACTAATTCTTCAAAGAAAATTGTTTTTATATTATTATCTTTTGCAAATTTTATTATTTCTGTCATTCTAGCTGGATCTGGTTCGCTATCTGGAGTTAATCCTTCTATGCCAACTTGTTCAATATCATATTCATCGCATAAATATCCAAATGCTTCATGAGCTACTATGATGCTCTTATTTTCTATTGGACTTAATGTATCTTCATATCTTTTATCTAGTTCATCAAATTTTTTCGCATAAGTTTGATAATTTTTCTCATAGTAATCTGCATTTTCCGTATCTTCTTTTACTAATGCATCCTTTATATTTTTCATTTCTTTTTTAGCATTTTTAATACTTAGCCATGTATGTGGGTCAGTACCATCATGATTATGACCATCATGACTATCTTCATTCACATCAGTAGTATGTATGTCTAATCCTTCACTAGTTTTCACATAAACTATATCTTCATTTTCTAGAGAATTTATAACTTTATCAGTCCAATTTTCTATACCGGCTCCATTATAAATAAGCATATCAGCTTTTTCTAAATTTACTATATCTGTAGTTGAAATTTCCCAATCATGAGGTTCTGTTCCAGCTGGTACTAAATTAGTAACATCAACCTTATCCCCTCCGACTTTTTTAGTAAAATCATATAAAGGATAAATACTTGTATATATTTTAATTTTTCCTTGGTTACTTACATCTTCACTATTGTTTTTTGTACAACCTACGCTAAATAGTATTGTCATTGATATTAATAATGACATTATTTTTTTTATTTTCATTTTCTTACTCCTTACTATATTTATATTCTATTTTATTCACGATGCATTTATTTTATTTAATTTCTATAATTGAGAATGCCTCTTATTTGCACTTTATATTTAAATACTACTACTTTATAATATATAAGTCAAGTGCAAATCATATGCATTTATATTTATTTGACAAAGGTATATAATAAGTTTATCCTTTTATTAAGATGAACAAACTTATTTTTTCATTTTTTGGAGGATTAATTATGAATACTGAAAATAATTTATTAAAATCTGCAAATTTAAAATCTACTAAAAAAAGATTAGTAATTCTTTCTGTATTAAATAATTCTATTTCACCCCTTACCTCAGAAGAAATTTTAGAAGAGGCTTCAAAGGAAGTAAATATGAATTTATCTACTATATATAGAGCACTAGCTGCTCTTACTGAAAAAGGAATTTTGTTAAAACAATTAAGTAATGATGGAAAAACATATTATCAGATAAATAATAGGCAACATAAGCATCAATTAGTATGCTCTTTATGTAATAAAGTTGTCTTAGTTGATTGTTGCCCTCTTAAGAAGTTTGAAAATGAATTGTGTGAGGATACTGGATTCACAATTACTAGTCATAATTTAGAGTTTTCTGGAATTTGTCCTGAATGTGCAAAAAAACTATAAAAAAACAGTATAAATAAAATTTATACTGTTTTTTAATTTCTATGTACTTTAATTATTATAAATTTAATTTATTGAATATATCCTTCATAGCTACCTTAGCTTTTGAATCTTGTGGTAATTTCACTAATGGTATCCTATTACAGTCATATTCAAATATCATTTCATCCATAGGTACAACACCTAGTAAATCCAAGTTAAATCTGTAAATTTCTCTTTTTATTCCATCATTCAACATCCCATTTGGAGCTTTATTTATGATTAAAGAAACTCTTCCAACATCTATTCCTATTTCATTAGCTAAATCTCTAATTCTAGCAACTGCTTCTATACTTCTAGCTGAACAATCACTTATTAGTAG
>NZ_JAGHFM010000403.1 GCF_017888745.1 Terrisporobacter sp.
AGATATAGAAGATGAAAAATTAATAAATATATTAGATGAACTTTGTGAAGAGGTTTCTCAAAGAGCTGAATATTTAAATAAATGTGGAAGAACTGTTGTGCTTAAAGTGAAATACGATGATTTTACACAAATAACTAGAAGTGTTAGTGTAAATAAAGAAATTTCATCCCATGAAGATATTAGAACTAATATATATAACTTATTTAAAAATATTGAGCATAACCATAAAGAAATAAGATTAATCGGTGTCACTTTATCAAACTTAATTAATAAAGAAGAAGTCACAAATATTACAATATTTGAATATATTAATAATAACATAAAATAAAATATTTAAAATCCATGGTGAACTCCATGGATTTTTTCAGTATATAAACAATGATAAAGGTTATTAAATATTAGTATGTATCAAACTTGGAGGTGTAATTATGAATACAGAAGATTGTGAAAAAATTAAAGGTGGTGAAAATTATAAAAAAGTAAAGCTTGTCCTATGGTTAATACTATTTGCTAATTTGGGGGTAGCAATAACGAAAATAATTGTAGGAGGTTTAATAAATAGTTCTAGTTTAAGTGCAGATGGTATACATTCCTTATCCGATGGAATGTCTAATGTAGTTGGTTTGATTGGTATATCTGTTGCAAGTGTGCCAACTGATAAGGATCACCCCTATGGACATAAAAAATTTGAAATAGTGGCGAGTTTGTTTATAGGAGCTATGCTTTTATTTCTAGGTTTTAAAATCTTATATACTGGTATAAATAGATTCTTTAATCCAGTTGAATTAAGTATATCTTTAATAAGTTTAATATCGTTGATATTAACAATTATCGTTAATATATGTGTTACAACTTATGAAAGAAAAAAAGGAAAAGAATATAATAGTTATATACTAATTTCTGACTCTATTCATACTAAAAGTGATATTTTAATATCTATAGGAGTTTTAATTTCTTTACTTGTGATTAAGCTAGGATTACCGCCTGTAATAGATCCTATAATATCAATAATAATATCTTTATTTATATTTCATGCATCCTATGAAATTTTTAAAGAGTCTCTTGGAATATTATCAGATAAAGCAGTTATACAAGAAGAAGATATTATATTAGTGGTAAAAAGTTTTAATGAAGTAAAGAATATTCATAAGATTAGAAGTAGAGGGAGTATGAATGATATGTATGTAGATATGCATATTATGATTGATCCCAATATGAATATAGAAGAATCACATGAACTTACACATAAGATAGAAGAAGAAATTAAATGTAAGATATGTAGTAATTGTCAAGTAATAATACATGTAGAGCCTTACTATAGTATGGAAAATGCTTTGTAAAAAAAAAACTATATCTTATAATAAAAGAGCATAGATTAATATGCATATAACTAGAGAATAATTCATATTGCTCAAGGTGTAGAAATACTTAAAAGGGAATGTGGTGAGAATCCACAACAGCCCCCGCTACTGTGATAATGACGAAGGCTTAGGGCTTTGGAGAGCTTTAACTCCACTGGTAAAATGGGAAGGAGAAGCTGGTAGGATGATTTTGAGTCAGGAGACCTGCCTACAAATACATGATCTTTCGGTGGGAGAGAAATACTGTAATATGGGTTATTAATAAATAGGTATTAAAAAGCATATTATGGATCGGAAATATTATATTTGCGAAAATAGAGTAATATGAGTTAATTCTCTAGTTATTTATATAGAAAAGGGGATGAATTCATGAATCAACAAGGGTTTATAATAGATATTGTAGATGATAAAACAGCCAAAATGATAATGCAACGTCATTCAGCATGTGCATCATGTGGTAAATGTAATAAATTATCATCGGAGTGTCAAGATTTAGTAGTGGAAGTAGATAACCATATAGGGGCAAAAAAAGGCGACCATGTAGAAGTTAGCATGGAAAGTGTAAAAGTACTTAAGGCTACCATGCTTGCTTATCTTGTACCATTAATATTTTTATTGGTAGGAACTATATTAACATACTTTATATTAGACTGGATAAATTATTCAGGGAAAATTGAACTGATTAGCGGTGTTGTGGGATTAATATGTACTTTTATTTCTTATGTGATATTAAATAAAAATGATAAGAAATTTAGAGATAGTAGAGA
>NZ_JAGHFM010000300.1 GCF_017888745.1 Terrisporobacter sp.
AATTTTTCCAGTAATAATTCATATTTATTAAATTGAATCAATAACTTTTTAAGATTTAATAATTTAGTCCATATTAAGTATTTGCGTATAAGATTTATATTGCATTGATTTTTCTCAATAGTATTAATCCTGACATAGTTAGTATATAAGAGACTTTAATTAAAACATAAAATAATTATACAAAAAATAAATCCCAAGCTCTTTTGAACTTGGGATTTATTTTTTGTGCAAAAATGTGACTGCCCTATTTGTTTTGTGCGACAGACCCCTTTAATTCCTATAAATATTCCTTAAACATAACTAACGGATCTGTAGGAGTCATTATAGCTGTTATCTCAAAACCTCTATCTATTAACTCCTTGAAGGCTTCTTTTTCTTCTGGAGTAACACTTACAGATGGTCTTATTACCTCAGTATTTGATTTAGATGACATGTTACCAACATTTATTTTCTTGATATCTAGACCATTATTTACAAGATGAAGAATATCCAAAGGTGACTTCACAACTATAAATACTCTTTGTCCACGATATTTTCCTGCTGAAATATTTTTTACTGCTGTATCCCTTGATATTATAGATGTACTAACATTTGATGGAGCTGCCATTCTTAATACTGATTTTTGTAAATCATTATTTGCTACCTCATCATTTATAACCATAATACGAGTTGCTCCAAGATTGTTTGTCCACATTGTAGCTACTTGTCCATGTATTAATCTATCATCAATTCTTATATGTATAATTCCTTCCATATTTAAATACCTCCTTATTTAAGTACTCCTAGTGAATATAAAACTATTGAAATAACTATTACTAATAAAATTAAGTATGTTGGTTTTACCTTTTTACCTAGTAAGTAATACATTATTGCAACTATAGCTGCTGGTAGTAGACCTGGCATGATTTGATCTAATATACTTTGGCCTGTCATTTCGATTTCACCTTGTACAAAGCTAAATCCGACTGTAGTTCTTATAACTGTTGATATTAATCCACCTACAACCATTAATCCTAATATAGAAGTACCTTTAGTTATAGATTTCATTTTACTTTCAAGAGCATTAACTAACTTTGTTCCTGAAAAATATCCAGCTTTAAATAGTGGAAAACTACATAACTTAATAGCTATACTTACTGCTATCCATAAAAATATTCCTACTGGGCTTCCATCTATAGCCATATTTGCTGCTATTGCACCAAATATTGTCCAAGGGATAACAACACATAAACTATCTCCAACCCCAGCTAAAGGTCCCATTAATCCACTTTTTATAGAACTAACTGCATCTGCAGCATTATTTTTTTCTTTTTCCTCTATTGCAATATTTAATCCAAAAATATATGGAGCAACCCAAGGATTTGTATTAAAGAATTGTAAATGTCTCTTTGCTGCTTGTTGTAAACCATCTTCATCATTTCTGTACGTAAATTTTAAAAACGGTAATATAGCATAGCAATAAGCTAAAGCTTGCATCTTTTCATAATTAGATGAAACACTACTTGTAAATATCCATCTTAATAAAACTTTACTACGTATTTTTTTTGGTGTAAGCTCATTATTATTCATCTTCATCCATACCTCCAACTACAGAATAAGATAACATTTCTCTTTCATTTTCTCTCTTGAATTCTATTAATGATATAGCTGCTGCTATAAGGGCAACCCCTAATAAAGGAATTTTCATGTATACTGTTAGAACGAATCCTATTAATAAATAAGGAAAATGAGTTTTTGTTGGTAGGTTTTTAAGTAATAAAGCTATACCTACCGCTGGTAAAATCCCTCCAGCTACTTGAAGTCCGCCCAATAACCATTCAGGACTATTATTAATTAGTCCATTTACTAAGTCTGGTCCAAAAATTACTGCTAATAGTATTGGAATACCTGTTGTTGCACATGTTAATACAACACCTAACATTTGCATTTTTCCTATACCACTATAATCTCTTTTATCTACATAACTTTCTGCTTTATGTGCAAGCCATACACCAATTGTATTTCTTACTACATCTAGTTGAACCATTAATAATGCTACTGGTATACCAATTGTTATACCTACATTGGGATCTTGACCTGTTGAAATAGTTATAAATGTTGCAACCACACTAGCTGTTTGATAATCTGGTATAGAAGCTCCGCCAAAGTTACTAATACCTAATGACATTAATTGTAATGTCCCACCAATAAATAAACCTGTTGAAACATCTCCCATTATTAATCCTACAACAAAACCTGCTGTAACTGGTTGATATGTACCACACATAGTACTATTTTTCTCAAAATTGATATAAAACCCATATAAAACAATTGCTACTAATTGCCAAACCTCTACTTGCATATACCATATCCCCCTTTATTCATCATCTTCGTTAATAGTTAAGTTTGCTAATTCTTCTGATAAAGTATTTATATATTGTGTATTTTTAATATTTTGAACTGCTTCTGAAACTGACATACTTTTACTATTTAATGCTGCCTCAAATAGCATTGGAATATTTACTCCCGAAACGATTTCAGCCTCCCCCTTAATTAAGCCAATATTTTCTGAACAAACATTAAAAGGTGTTCCATGAAATAAATCTACAAATATTAGTACATTAAAGTCTTTAATCTCATTAAATAATGCTTTAACCGACTTTTCAAATTTTTCTATTCCATCATTATCTAATACTAAAGTTGATATATTTTCTATATCTTTTATGAAAAACCTTATTGTATCTAGACAACCTTCTGAAAATTTTCCATGAGAGGCTACTCCTATTTTATACATATCTTTTCCTCCTTTATTAAATAAGTTTATTTTTGATTGATGATCCTTTTTTACAAAATACAGGAATACTTTCTAACGGAGCTTCTACAACAACAAATTGTCCACCCTCATATACTTTATTTGTATTTATATCAACCCATTGATTTCCATTAGGTAAATAGACTTCTCTTTCTCTTTGTTTATAATAAATAATTGGTGCAATAAGTAATTCTGAACCAAACATATACTGATTATCTACTTCCCAAGCCATCTTATCCTCGGGATAATCATAAAATACTGGTCTCATTATAGGTGCACCTACTTCATGGGTTTCTTTAAATAACTCTGCTATATATGGCTTCAAATTTTCTCTAATATTTAAGTATTTCATAAATATTTCTTGAGCCTCTTCACCATACGACCATATTTCATTCTCTGCACCACTTACACATTGCCCTCCACCATCATAACCGAGTGCTTTCTTATGAGGTTGTCTGTCTCCATGCATTCTAAGAATTGGTGAGAATGTAGCGTATTGGAACCATCTTATCATTAACTCTCTAAATTCTGGATTATTGATATTACCACCATGGAATCCCCCTATATCAGTTGTCCACCAAGGATTACCCGCAATACTCATATTTAATCCAGTATTTACTTGATTCCTAAATGCACCAAAACTTGAATCTATATCACCTGACCATACAAGTGTTCCATATTTTTGGCTTCCTGCCCAACACCCTCTAATTAAAGTTACTGGTGTTTTATTTTCTTCCTTTAATCCATCGAAAACTATTTTAGAAAATTCATTAGGATATAAATTACCTACCTTTAAGTCAGTTCCTAAATAATATCTATAATTATCAAAATCATATGTAGCATATCCTGGTTCTGCAACATCTAACCAAAACATATTTATTCCATTCTTATAATAGCTATTTTTCAGCTTGTCCCATACGTAGCTTCTAGTTTCAGGATTAGTTGGATCTATAAAAACAGTATTGCTTAATTGTTGCATAGTAACTCTTATTCCCCTGTTAACTTTAACTAATAATCCCTTTTCTATA